>NZ_JBEOZN010000154.1:0-21407 GCF_040298085.1 Streptosporangium sp. NPDC001681
GCAGGTTGGACAGGGTTGTGCTTCATGCACTGGCTTTTAACACACTGTTGAGTTCTCAAGAAACGGACGCGTACACCGTCGTCCCGGCCAGTTTCGGCCGGAGAACCAGGGGCGGTTCGTTTTGTTCTGTTCTTTCGTTGTGCCGTTATTCTTTCAGGCCCGCTTTTTCGTGTCAAACCGGCTCGTTTTGAAGCGATTGACTTGATCTTGCGGGTCTTGCTGGAATTCGGCGACTCTGTTTCCAGAGCAACCCCTCAAACTTACCAGCACCTGAGCGGCTCTGCGAACCGGGCTCTGGAACCTTGGGTTTCAAAGGGATTGTCAGCGGACACGACACAAGCCATACGGAAGTCACCGGAGTGATTAGAGTGGTTTGCGTCGGACCCTGCCGACTCCAAAAGATTAGCAGTCCTCCAAGAGCGCTCGGAACGTAACGGCGAACCCCGTACGAGGAAACCTCGGGCCGGACGGAGGAGCCGAACCTGGCTCGCGAGCAGCGCGGGCCGCGGCACGTCGAGGCAGGCCGAGGTGGATCAAGGCCGATCGACCCGGCCGGGCGAGCGATCCGAACAGGGACCGGCGGAAACATAGACTCGGCTGAGTGAGCAGCCAGACGCCGCCGACGGCGAAGAAGGTTCCCAGCGAGCGCGTGCACCACGGGGACACCGTGGTCGATGACTACGCGTGGCTGACGGTAAAGGACGACCCGGAGGTGGTCGCCTACCTGGAGGCGGAGAACGCCTACACACAGGAGGCGACCGCCCACCTCAAGCCCCTGCAGGAGACGCTCTTCCAGGAGATCAAGGGACGCACCCTGGAGACCGACCTCTCGGTCCCCACCCGCAAGGGCGGCTGGTGGTACTACTCGCGGACCGAGGAGGGCAAGCAGTACGGCATCCAGTGCCGGGTGGCGGCGGACGGCGAGACCCCGCCCGAGTTGAAAGCCGGCGAGTCGCTTCCCGGTGAGGAGATCCTGCTCGACGGCAACGAGCTCGCCGGAGACTCCGACTTCTTCTCGATCGGCACCAGCTCGGTCAGTCCCGACGGCACCCTGCTGGCCTACTCCACCAACTTCACCGGCGACGAGCGCTTCACCCTGAAGGTGAAGAACCTCACCACCGGCGAGACCCTCCCCGACGAGATCCCCGGCATCTTCTACGGCGGCGCCTGGTCGGCCGACGGCACGACGTTCTTCTACACGACCGTCGACGAGGCCTGGCGGCCCAACCAGGTGCACCGGCACACGATCGGCAGCCCCGCCAAGGACGACATGCTCGTCCACGAGGAGGCCGACGAGCGGTTCTGGGTAGGCATCGGGCTCAGCCGAAGCGAGCGTTACCTGGTGCTCTCCTCCGGCAGCAAGATCACCAGCGAGGTCCGCGTCCTTGAGGCCGACGACCCCACCGGCGAGTTCCGCGTCGTCCGGCCCCGGGAGACCGGCGTCGAGTACGGCGTCGACCACGCGGGCGACCACTTCCTGGTCCTGCACAACCGGAACGCGGAGAACTTCGAGCTGGCCACCGCGCCGCTCGACGCCCCCGGCGACTGGACTCCGCTGATCGAGCACCGCACCGACACCCGGCTGCTCGACGTCGACGCCTTCGAGGGCCACACCGTCGTGCACTTCCGCCGGGACGGGCTCACCGGCATCCGCATCCTGCCCCGCGCCGGGGAGGCGTACGAGATCTCCTTCCCCGAGCCGATCTACGACGTGGCCCCGTCGGGCAACCCGGAGTTCGTCACGGGGCGGCTGCGGCTCGGCTACACCAGCATGGTCACCCCGCCATCGGTCTACGACTACGACCTGGCGGCGCGCGAGCTGGTCCTGCTGAAGCAGAAGGTCGTGCTCGGCGGCTACGACCCCACCGACTACGAGCAGTTCCGCGAGTGGGCGACCGCGTCCGACGGCATCCGCATCCCGATCTCGATCGTGATGAGAAAGGGCACCCAGCGGCCGGCCCCCACGGTGCTCTACGGCTACGGCAGCTACGAGATCTCGATCGACCCCTCGTTCTCCATCGCCAGGCTCAGCCTGCTCGACCGGGGCTTCGTCTTCGCCGTGGCACACGTCAGGGGCGGCGGTGAGATGGGCCGCCACTGGTACGAGGACGGCAAGTTCCAGAAGAAGAAGAACACCTTCACCGACTTCGTCGCCGCCGCCGAGCACCTCTCCGCCACCGGCTGGTCGAGCGCGATCGTCGCCAGGGGCGGATCGGCGGGCGGGCTGCTGATGGGCGCGGTCGCCAACCTCGCGCCCGAGACCTTCGCGGGCGTGGTGGCGGAGGTGCCGTTCGTGGACGCGCTGAACACGATCCTCGACCCCTCGCTGCCGCTGACCGTGATCGAGTGGGACGAGTGGGGCGACCCGCTGCACAACCCCGAGGTGTACGCGTACATGAAGTCGTACACGCCGTACGAGAACGTGGACGGCCGGGTCTACCCGCCGATTCTGGCGATCACCAGCCTCAACGACACCCGGGTCTTCTACCACGAGCCCGCCAAGTGGGTCGCGAAGCTCCGCGACGTCGCGGACGGCGGGCCGTTCCTGCTAAAGACGGAGATGGGTGCCGGGCACGGCGGCCGCAGCGGCAGGTACGACGCCTGGCGCGAGGAGGCCTTCACCCTCTCCTGGATTCTCGACACGACCAAGGTGACACAGTGACATATATCGCGGCAGATGACAGGTACGACGAACGCCAGCCGTACAACAGGGTCGGCAAGAGCGGGCTCAAGCTGCCCGCCGTCTCGCTGGGGCTCTGGCACAACTTCGGTGACGACAAGCCCTTCGAGACCCAGCGGGCCATCCTGCGCAGGGCCTTCGATCTGGGGGTGACCCACTTCGACCTGGCCAACAACTACGGTCCGCCGCCCGGGTCCGCGGAGACCAACTTCGGGCGGCACTTCCGCGAGGACTTCGCACCGTACCGGGACGAGCTGGTCATCTCCACCAAGGCGGGCTACGACATGTGGCCCGGCCCGTACGGCGAGTGGGGGTCGCGCAAGTACCTGCTGTCCAGCCTGGATCGGTCGCTGGAGCGGATGGGGCTCGACTACGTCGACATCTTCTACAGCCACCGGTTCGACCCGGACACCCCGCTGGAGGAGACGATGGGCGCGCTGGACCACGCGGTCCGGTCCGGCAAGGCGCTGTACGCGGGCATCTCGTCCTACTCGCCCGAGCACACCGCGGAGGCCGCGCGGCTGCTGCGGGAGATGGGCACGCCGCTACTGATCCACCAGCCCTCGTACTCGATGCTGAACCGGTGGATCGAGGGCGGGCTGCTCGACGTCCTGGAGGAGGAGGGCGTGGGCTGCATCGCGTTCTCCCCGCTGGCGCAGGGCATGCTGACCGACCGCTACCTGAACGGGATCCCCAAGGGGTCGCGGGCCTCGCTGGGGCGCTTCCTCACCCCGGAGATGCTCGCCGAGGAGACGATGCGGCACATCCGCACCTTGAACGAGATCGCGAGCGGGCGCGGCCAGTCGCTGGCGCAGATGGCGCTGGCCTGGGCTTTGCGCGACAGGCGCGTCACGTCGGTGCTGATCGGCGCGAGCAGTGTGGAGCAGCTGGAGAACAGCCTCGCGGCCGTGCAGAACACGTCGTTCGACGCCGCGGAGCTTGAGGCGATCGACAAGGACGCGGTCGAGGCGGGCATCAACCTCTGGGCCAGGTCCAGCGAGGCCTGACCTGCGTCCGTGCGAAAGACCGCCGGGCCACCGCCGGGCGGTCTTTCGCAGGACGCGGGGCAGGGCCTAGAGCGCCTCCTGTCGCTGCAGGTGCGCGAACGAGGCCCAGCCGGGCAGGACCGGCAGCCAGAAGGTCAGCAGCCGGAACAGCAGCACGGCCGAGGTCGCCACCTCACCGGGCAGGCCGGAGAGGGTCAGGCCGACCGACAGGGACAGCTCGACGGCGCCGAGGCCGCCGGGGGTGGGGGCTGCCGAGCCGATGGCGTTGCCCGCGAGGAAGACGATGGCGACGGTGGCGAAGTTGAGGGAGCCGCCGAAGGCGCGGACGCAGGCGTCCAGGCAGAGCACGAAGAACAGGGTGAGCATCAGGGTGCCGCTGAAGCCCTCGATGATCTTCCTGGGCGACTGGAGGACGTCGAGCAGGCGCGGGATGACCCCGGAGAACAGCGAGCGGAGCCGCGCGGTGATCATGCGGCGCAGCCGTGGCACGCCCACGATGACCAGCACCACCACGGCCACGGCCAGCAGCGTCAGCACGAGCGTGCGCGACGGGGTGAACGACGAGGCGGTGTTGGAACCGGTGATGTAGGCGAACAGCAGGAGCAGCGCGATGTGGAATGCCAGCCCGATGAGCTGGGAGGCGCCCACGCTGGCCACCGCCTGTCCCAGAGGGATGCCGCGTTTCTGCAGGTAGCGGGTGTTGATCGCGACCCCGCTCACCGCGGCGGGCGCGACGAGCTTGACGAACGACCCGGCGAACTGGACGAGCACGGTACGGCCGAGGGGCAGTTTCTCCGGTACGAAGCCCATCAGCATCAAGGCGGCGGCGACGTAGCTCATCATCGCGGCGACCAGTGCCACGCCGGTCCAGCTCCACTTGGCCGACGTGATCATGTTGAGGTTGATCTGGGTCAGGTAGTAGACCAGGAAGTACGCGGCGAACGCGGTACCGATGATGGTGATCAGGGTCCTGGGGCGGAAGCGCTCCAGGCGCACCTCCTCGGCCTCGGCCTTGGGCGTGAGTTCGACGATCCGCTCGCGGATCTCGGTGAGCAGCCCCTTGTTCTTGCTGAGCGCCGCCCTGGTCTCGCGGGTCAGCGCGATCCGCTGGAGCAGCGGGAGCGCGTCGGCGAGCAGGCCGTGCCCGGCTCCGGCCGCGGCGGCGTTGACCGCCCGCTGGGCTCCGACGCGGAGGCTGAGGTAGGTGAGCAGCTGGGCGATGTCCAGGCGGAGCAGCAGGTCACCGGCCGCGATCTCGCCGCTCCGGGCGTCCGTGAGGATGACCCGGCCCTCGCGGTCGACATGGATGCTGTCGCCGGTCAGCCGCCGGTGTGCGAGCCGCTGGACCTGCAGCAGCAGGACCTGCTCCCAGATCTGGGCGAGCAGGTTGTCGTCGATCTCCTCGTCGGGGATGTCGTCGAGCGCGCGGGTGGGGATGTGCTCGTAGGCGAGCAGCGCGGCCTCCGTACCGATCTCGCTGGTACCGACGAGCCGGGGGGTGCTCACTCCCGCCGCCTGCGCGGCGTACGCCATCAGGGCCTCGCGCTCCAGCTCGGCGCGGAGTGAGCGGATGGCCTTGCGGCGGGTCTCGGAGTTGAGCCGGATGCGCCGCCAGATGCGGTAGAGCACTCCGGCCACCTGACGGTCCCGGTCGAGGACCGTGACGTCGAGGCGGTTGCCGTTCTTGAGCTCGACGGCGTAGCGGCGGCTGCCCTGGTAGTCGTCGTCGAGCCGATGCGCCCTGAGCGGGGCGAAGCCCAGCTTGCGAAGCACGCTGACGACCGCACTGCCCGGAGGGCGGGTGTTGGGGCTGCCCACGCCGTACAGGGTGGCGTAGCCGACGGCCAGGCCGACCAGGATGGAGACGACGATGCCGAGGAGGGTGGCGGCGAGCCCGGCGAACAGGGCGACGGCGTTGAGCGCGACCGCGCTCCACAGGGCCGCCCGCCAGGTGGGGCGGCGGGATATGCGCACCGCGGTGACGTAGGCGATGATCGGGGTGAGCAGCGTGTTGACCGGCTCGACTCCGGCTCTGCCTCCGGTCATCAGGAGCCTCAGGTCCTCGGGCCCGGCGTTCACGATCCACTCGCCGAGCACGAAGGAGAGCACCATCGCGGCGATGGCCGCGAAGAGCCCCTCGGCCACCCGGAGGCCGTCACGGTGCAGCACCCGCTCGATGGCGAAGGCGATGGGCACGCCGAGCATGGCCGAGGCGCTCAGCACCCCGGCCAGGCCGCTGAGCAGGAACGGCGCCCGGCTGGTGCCGTCGGCGACGTCGCCCTCCAGACCGTTCAGGGTCTTCTGCGCGACGAGGGCGAGCAGGATGACGGCCACCAGCCCGAGCAGGGTCGCCAGGAACCGCAGCAGGTCCGAAGGGCGACGGATCCGCTGGGGAAGCAGCGGCTCGATGACGCGCACGGCTAGATCGCCGTCCGTCGCCGGCCGTGTGCCGTCATCGGACGATGTTCCGTCCAGCTCCTTGATTTCCGTCACCGCCAGCGATTCTGCATGTTCCGCATTACAGCTGCGTCACCGACCTTCTCCCCCAGTGTCCACAATCGGAGCCATACGCATGTCGATGGCTTCCGACAGTCTTGACAGTCTGGCTTCCATCTTGGTGGCTGAAATCAGAAAACGGGGCCACACGGTGACACCGTATGGCGCCCCGGCCGGCGAGCGGGCCGGGCGGACGTGGTCTCGAAGAGATCATGAACGCCCGCCTCGACGAGGGCGGCGAGCGAGCACAGCGTACCTGTCCGAGATCGAGAATTGACCCTTCTAGCTGCGGGAATACTGGATTTAGCGGGTGCGGGACTGGAAGGCTGACCGTCATGTTCCTTCGCCCGCCCGCAGCCTGCAGGGCCGCGTCCGGGGAGCGGGAACGCCTCGTCGCGGTCGCCTCTCACCGCCTTCCCGGGAGTGCGGGCGCTCCATGCACGTTGAGGGGTTCCGCATGAGCACTCGCGCCTTCAGGGGAACGGTGGTCGCGATCACCCGGTTCCCTCGACGCCCCCACCGTAAAGATCCCGGTCAGCTCCACCACCTGCGCGGCGGGAGTCACCTACGCCCCCTGCTCCACCTCAGGTGCGACACGATCGTCAACATCGGCGACACCGCTCTGGGGCTGAACAGCGGCGCGATCGCGACAGCCGCGTTCGTCCACGCCCGGACCCACGACCTGCCCGGCGGCTCCGTCCCGGGTGGTGCCACCGGGCCGGTATCCGGCGGCCACCTCGTCGCCACCGATGTTTTCAAGTAACGCCGTCCCCGATGTCAGAGGAGCCTGACGTGAGTGCACGTGCCTTCGGGAGAGTGCTGGCCGCTGTCACCATCGCCTCGGCCACGATCCCGCCCGTCGTCAACACGGCCTGGGCCGCGACCCCGCCCCCCGGAACGGTGCACGGGCTCGCCACCTCCGCGCCGAAACCGGTGGACGCCGGTGTGCACAGTCCGTCCGGCCTGCCCTCGGAACCGCCTCCGGAGAGTCCCCTGCCGCCGGACGCGAAGGCGTTCGGGCAGTCGATCAAGCTCGCGTCCGTCAGGCGGCACCTGGAAAAGCTCCAGGAGATCGCCAAGGCCAACGGCGGTATCCGGGCCGCGGCCACCCCCGGCCACGAGGCCTCGGTCGCCTACGTCGCGGACAGACTTCGCGCCGCCGGATACCAGGTCACCCTGCAGGAGTTCGGGATCCCCTTCTTCTATGAGCGGAAGGCCCCGGTGCTGGCGCGATCGTCCCCCGCGGCCAGGGTTTACCTGCCCGGCATCGACTTCCAGACGATGACGTACTCCGGCTCGGGGAGGATCACGGCTCCGGTGCAGGGCGTGGACCTGGTGCTGCCGCCGGCCCCGAACGCGAACTCCTCCTCCGGATGCGAGGTGAGTGATTTCAAGGGGTTCGTCCGGGGGAACATCGCCCTGATCCAGCGTGGCTCCTGCAGCTTCCAGGTCAAGGCGGAGCGGGCCCAGGCGGCCGGTGCGTCCGGGGTGGTCATCTTCAACGAGGGGCAGCCGGGTGAGGCTCTCGCCGACCGCAGGATCCTGCTGCGAGGCTCGGTCAACACCTCCGGCATCAAGATCCCGATCGTCGGAGCCACCTTCGCGGCCGGCAAGGAGCTGTCGGCGCCGGGAACGACCGCGACGCTCGAGGTGGACGCCGAGAGCGACCCCGACCGCAGGACACGCAACGTCATCGCCGAAAGCCGCCGGGGCGACCCGGACCGGGTGGTCATGCTCGGCGCCCACCTGGACAGTGTCATGGTGGGCCCCGGCATCAACGACAACGGCTCCGGGACCGCGGGCGTCCTGGAGACGGCGTTGGCGGCGAAGGACCTGCGGACGAGGAACAGGCTGCGCTTCGCCTTCTGGGGCGCGGAGGAGCTGGGCCTGCTCGGTTCCACCCACTACGTGGCCCATCTCTCGGCGGCGGAGCGGGCGAAGATCAAGCTGTACCTGAACTTCGACATGATCGCCTCGCCGAACTACGTCCTGGGGATCTACGACGGCGACAACTCCGACACGGGCCTGGACACGCATCCGCCTGCCGGTTCCGACCGGATCGAGAAGCTCTTCCAGTCGTACTTCGACGCCGTGGGCAAGCCGCACCAGGAGGCCGACTTCACCGGCCGCTCCGACTACGGCCCCTTCATCAAGGCGGGCATCGCCGCGGGCGGGCTGTTCACCGGCGCCGAGGGCATCAAGTCCGCCGAGGAGGCCGGGAAGTTCGGCGGCAAAGCCTGGGCCCCCTACGACAGGTGCTACCACCAGGCCTGCGACACCCTCGCCAACATCGACAACGGTGCGCTGGCGGTGAACGCCTCCGCGATCGGCGCGGCGGCGTACACCTACGCGTACGCTCGCGACCTCCCCGGCGATCCCGTCGCTCCCGGCCCCACCAGAGAGCCGAGAGTCGGAGGGCCGAGCACCGGAGGGGGCGGGCTGGGACACGACCACCACCACGAGCCCCCCGGGCTGCTCCGGTGACACCCGCGCTCCCTGGGCGCGGCTACAGTCGAGGGCATGTCGTCAGGCGAACTTCGAGTGCTGGGGGCGTGCCCGCTTGACTGCCCCGACACGTGCTCCTGGGTGGTGACCGTCCAAGACGGCGAGGCCGTCAAGATGCGCGGCAACCCTGACCATCCCTACACCCGCGGCGCGCTCTGCGTGAAGGTCAACCGCTACCTGGAGCACACCCGGGCGTCCGACCGCATCCTGCACCCGATGCGGCGGACCGGCCCCAAGGGGTCCGGCAGGTTCGAGCGGATCAGCTGGGACGAGGCCCTGGAGGAGATCTCCGTACGGCTGCGCGGCATCGTCGACGAGCACGGCGGCGAGGCGATCTGGCCCTACCTGGGCACCGGCACGCTGGGATACCTCCAGGGGGCCGAGGGAGTGGCCGGGCGGCGGTTCTGGAACGCGCTCGGCGCGTCGAGGCACTTTCTGAACATCTGCTCGTCGGCCGGCAACTCCGGGCTGCGACAGGTCTACGGCACGCCGGGCGGGATGGATCCGGAGACGTTCGCCCTGTCCCGGCTCATCCTGCTGTGGGGCACCAACACGCTGACCAGCGGGCATCACCTGTGGAAGTTCATCCAGGACGCCCGCGCGGCGGGGGCGCACGTGGTGGCGATCGACCCGATCCGGACCCGTACCGCCGAGCAGGCCGACGAGCACCTGCCGATCAGGCCCGGCACCGACGCGGCCCTCGCCCTGGGGCTGATGAACGTCGTGCTCGCCGAGGGAGCCGAGGACCGCGACTACCTGGAGAACCACACGACCGGCTGGGAGAACCTCCGTGAGGAGATCCTGCGCCACCCTCCGGCACGTGTGGCGGAGATCACCGGGCTGCCCGAGTCCGACATCCGGGCCCTGGGGGTACGGCTGGCGCGCACCCGGCCCACCGGCATCCGGGCCACCATGGGCGTGCAGCGGCACGCCGGCGGCGGCACCGCGATGCGCACGATCGCCGCCATCCCCGGCGTGACCGGCGACTGGCGCCACCCCGGCGGCGGGATCGCGTACTCCACCAGCGGGCACATCCACCTGAACATCGACACCCGCGAGGACCTGCTCGCCCGGCCGGTCCGCACGCTCACCATGACCCGGCTGGCCGATCAGCTGGACGAGTCGGTGAAGTGCCTGTGGGTGTACGCGGCCAACCCGATGAGTTCCACCTCCGACCAGAACCGGATCCGCGAGAAACTGACGCGCGAGGACCTGTTCACCGTCGTGATGGAGCAGTTCCCGACCGACACCGTCGACTACGCCGACATCGTGCTCCCCGCCACCATGCAGATCGAGCACGCCGACCTGCACGCGGGCTACGGGCACATGTACCTGATGTGGAACTCACCCGCGGTCGAGCCGCCGGGCGAGTGCCTGTCCACCACCGAGACCTTCCGCCGCCTGGCGCGGCACATGGGGCTCACCGAGCCGTCCCTGTACGACTCCGACCTGGAGCTGGCCGAGCAACTGCTCTCCTCGGGCCATCCGTCGCTTGACGGCATCACGCTCGACCGGCTGCGCAAGGAGGGCTGGGTCCGCCTCAACGTGCCGCGGCCGTTCGTGCCGTTCACCGAGGGCTTCCCGACGCCCTCGGGCCGGATGGAGTTCGGCGCGGGACCCGCCTACGTCCCGCCGCACACCGCCTCGGCCGCGCCGGGACCGTATCCGCTGACCCTCATCACCCCTGCCTCCCACACCTTCCTCAACACCATCTTCGGCAACAACCCCGAGTTGCTGCGGCGCTCGAAGGGCCCGCGGGTCCTGGTGAATCCCACGGACGCCGCGCCGAGGGGGCTGAGCGACGGGCAGCGGGCCCGGGTTTTCAACGCCGGCGGCGAGTTCGAGGCCGTGGTCGAGATCAGCGAGCGGGTCCGGCCGGGCGTGATCGCGTCCACCAAGGGGCACTGGCGCAAGCTGAGCTCGGGGGGCACGACCGTGAACGCCGTGGTGGAGGCCCGCGACGCCGACATGGGCCGTGGCGCCGTCTACCACGACAACCTGGTCGAGATCGGCCCGAGCGCCGCCGAGTGACCGGACGGGTCACCTCGACGCCGGCCCCTGGCCGATTCAGGTCAGCGCGAGTTTGTAACCCTCGTGGGACGCGACGAAGCCGAGGGAGTCGTAGAAGCGGTGGGCGTCCGCACGGGTCTTGTCCGTGGTGAGCTGGACCAGGGCGCAGCCCCGGGCCCGTCCGCGCTCGACGGCCCATTCCATCATCGTGCGGCCCAGACCCCGCCCGCGCAGCTCCGAGGCGATCCTGACCGCCTCGATCTGCATCCGGAGGGCACCCCGGCGGGAGATGCCGGGAATGTAGGTGAGCTGCATGGTGCCCACGACCTCGCCGTCCAGCTCCGCGACGATCAGCTCGTTGGCGGGGTCGGCGTCGATGACCTCGAAGGCGGCACGATGCTCCTCGCCGTAGGCTCCCTGGCGGGCGGCCGCGACGGTGTCGTCGGCGAGCATGGCCACGATGAGCGGAACGTCCTCGGCACGGGCGATACGGAAGTTCACCGGCATGGGGGTCAAACTATCCCGAACCGGTGCCGCCTCGGCTCCTCCCGTATCCCTGAGGGCGCTCTCGCGAAGACCTCCGGAGGCGGATGAAACTGTCAGCGGCGGTCGTAGTGGGCGACGATGACACCCTTCGTGGTCGTGACACTGCTGGTGAGGCGGTACTGGGTCAACGGCGCCGGCCCCTCGAACATCCGGGTACCCGAGCCCAGGGTGAGCGGGTGAACCACCAACGTGTAATGGTCGATCAGATCGGCCGCATGCAGGCTGCGCACCAGTGCGGAGCTGCCGATGATGTTCAGGTCGTTGCCGTCCCGCGCCTTCAACTCCGCGACCGTCTGCGTCGCGTCGCCGCGCAGCAGCACCGAGTTCTGCCAAGCACTCGCATCGTCAAGCGTGGCCGAGGCGACGTACTTGGTGACGGCGTTCATACGGGCGGTGTAGGGGTTGCCGTCCTCGCGGACCGCCCGATCACCCTCTACACGAGCGCCGACCGCCCGAATCGACATCGTTGAACGACAAATTTGTGCTTTCTGTCCGACCCGTTCCGGCGCCGCGGCGAGGTACACACAGATCAGCGATCTCCGGCTTCAAAGACACGCTTTGAAGCGGTGCGGCTCACCCCCACCCAGACCGTCAACAGCGATGTGCGGCTGGAGTACGCCACACCTGGCACGGTCCCGGAGAGTATGGGCGGCGGAGAACGGTAACCGCGGAAGCCAGATCATGCGGTTACCCGATCGCGGCGCCGGTTACGCGGTCAAGCCGGCTTTCAGCAGGAAACCCAGGCGACGCTCGTGACCGGCCAGGGCGTGATCGTCGCGCTGGAGGTCTGGCCGACGGGCACACAGGGACCGGTGATCAAGATGGGACCGACCACGGGTGAGGGGTGCTGCTGCCGTACGACCACCATGTGCCCACCCGTACCGGAGGTGCAGTGGCTGGTGGCCCACTGCTGGGCCAGGTTGTACTGGACGGTGCAGCCGGAGGGGGCGGCCATGGCCGGGCCGGGGGTGAGCGCCATGGCGCTCAGACAGAGGGCGGCGACGCCCGAGAGGGTTGCCACACGACGACGAAGGCTCATGACGAATCTCCTAGAGGTGGGGGGCGGGTACTAATCCCTTAGGAAACTTTCCTAAAGAAAACCTAGATCGCGGCAAACGGGCGGTCAATAAGCAACACGAACGGCGGCCAATACAGCAGGTAGGGGAACAATCAGGGTCGCTCCCCGATGTGAGCAAGGGTGTTCGGGAGGCAGCCTTGATGGCATGAACGACGAACTGACTCGACGTGACGAGATGTCCCTCGCCGGAGCGGCGCTGCGCGGCGCTCCCTGGAAGGCCGCCGCGGTGACCGGTGGCGCGGTGACCGCCACCAGCTTCGGACTGGGCGTGCTCACCGGCGGCGGGGATCTGACCTGGGCGATGGTGGTCGGCATCGGCCTGTTCTCGCTTATCGCGGCCATCGGCTCGATCGGCAAGCCCAACAGCGGGGACCGGGTGACCCGGCAGGCCCGGCTCTGGGCGCTGCGCCACCCCTGGAGGTTCGCCCTCTACCCCTCGCTCGGCGCCGCGATGCTCATGTACCCGGTGCAGCTCATCGTCGACGGCGAGGGCGTGTTCAGCGCGGCGCTGGACGCCCTGCAGGGCGGGGTCGTGGTCTACCTGATCACGGCTGTCCTGGCGCTGACTCTCAAGGGCCGCGGCCAGACCTCGCTTCCCGGCGGTCGCTGAGCCCTCGGGTGATCGCCGACCTTCCGGTGATCACCCGGCCTCGTGGGGATCACTCGTGTCGGCCGCCGCAGACCGCCTTCGGTCGCCGAGACTCGCGGCCCGGCCGGGCCTTTCTGGAGTGACCGGGCCCAGAGCCGCTCCGCTAGGCGCGCTCGTATTCGGCGCGGCAGACGCAGAACTCGTTGCCCTCGGGATCGAGCATCGTCACCCAGCCGGTGCCTTCGGGGTTGCGCATGTCCGCGAAGACCGTGGCGCCGAGCCCGAGCAGGCGCTCGACCTCCTCGTCGCGGGTGGTGCCCGCCGAGCCGGTGAGATCCAGGTGAAGGCGGTTCTTGACGGACTTGCCCTCGGGAACCTTGATGAACAGCAGATTCACCCCGCCGCCCCGCAGGAGGATCTCATCGTCCTCCTGCTTCGTCTCCGGATGGAGCTCCCCGCCGGTGGCGTCGCGCCAGAAGGTCGCCAGTTCGTACGGCCGGGCGCAGTCGAAGGTCACGTATTGAACAACAATCATGCGCCCACCCAACCCGACACCATCAAAACCGTCAAGCCGGTTTCGGGCGACCCCGGTCCGAGCGGGGTCGCCCGTGTCCACCCCTCCCGATCACGTCGTACGGCGTGCTCGGGCAGGCGTACGGTCAGTGGCCGCCGGCGGCGAGGTTGAGCCCGACGACGCCCGCGACGATGAGCAGGATCGAGGCGATCTTGAGGGCCGACGCGTTCTCGCCGAGGGCGACGATGCCCAGCACGGCGGTGCCGACGGCTCCGATACCCGTCCAGACGGCGTAGGCCGTGCCCACCTCCAGGGTCTTCAGGCCCACCGCGAGCAGGCCGAAGCTGAGCAGGCCGAAGACGGCGAAGCCGACGCTCGGCAGCAGCACGGAGAATCCATTGCTCAGCTTGAGCGAGTACGCCATCGCGACCTCGAACAGACCGGCGACGAGGATGACAACCCAGGCCATGACAGCTCCTCCTTTGATCAGGAGCGTCGTCTTTGCCTACCGGGTACGGCGCGTCTCGTCCGGGAACACCCCTTTTGAGGGTTCGATCGGTGGAACGCGGCAGGGGCTCACTTTGATTCCCACCAGAGTGTGAACCACCGGTCCCGGGGGACCGGCCACATGTCCAGCTCGATCACGGCCGCGATGACCTCGTCGGCCCGCTCCCGGCCGAGGCAGAGCCTCCGGCAGGCGCTCTCGGCGAGGTCTTCGAGCCGGGTGAAGCGCGGCAGCGGGGCCAGGCGCCACTCGTGGTGGACCTCGTACCCGAGCCCCTCGGCGATGGCGATCACGTCGTGGGCCGTGGGGCGGCGGGGGCGGGTGATGCCGTGGAAGTGCTGCCAGAGGGGGTTGAGCCAGCTCATCGGGTGTTGCCCGGTGAGCTCCAGGACGACCCGGCCCCGGGCGTGGCCGGTGAGCTCGGCGAGGAATCCGGCCAGCCCCGGCACGTTGTAGACGACGTGGGCGGCGACCGCGACGTCCGCGACCGGCGTTTCGGCCGCGATGTCGGGCCAGCGGCCCCGGAAGAACCGGGTGGGGACGCCCAGCGTGTGAGCCCGGGAGGCCAGTTCGGCGAGCATGGCGTCGGAGACGTCGACCGCGATCAGCTCTCCCAGGTCGGGAGCGAGCGGCAGGGAGGCCGCCCCCGTTCCGGCACCGACGTCCAGCACGCTCCCGCCGGGCGGGAGCGCCTCGGCCATCCGCGCCAGCGTCGGCCCCTCGGGGGCCGCGAGCGCGCGGTCGGTGCGCTCGGCGAACCGCGCCGACGAGTGCCCCCAGGGGTCGGCCGGCGCCCTGGCCGCGATCTCCTCGGGAATGCCCCACAGTTCGAGGTCGGCCCGCCATCGTTCGTCCATGTGGCGAGCCTAGAAGAGCTTCGGGGGGCCGGTCGATCGACGCCGGCGCGGGTGTCTTCGCATGTCGTGACGAACGTCCCAGTCGGTGCGGTTTTCTAGGGGTTACTGACGGGTAGCATTACCGGTAACGTTACTGGCGAGTATGGAAAGTTCCGGTTCCCCCGGTTTCAAGGAGCAGACCCCATGGGCCACTACAAGAGCAACGTCCGTGACCTGGAGTTCAACCTCTTCGAGGTGTTCGGGCGCCGGGACATTCTGGGCACCGGCCGCTACGCCGAACTGGACGAGGACGTGGTGCGGAGCCTCCTCGACGAGGTCAACCGCCTGGCCACCGGCGTACTCGCCGACTCCTTCGAGGAGGGCGACCGCAAGCCGCCGGTGTTCGATCTCGCCACCAACTCGGTGACGATGCCGGAGGGCTTCAAGAAGTCCTTCGCCGCCTACCGCGACGCCGGCTGGACCAACCTCAGCCTCCCCGCCGAGCTCGGCGGCCCCGGCCTGCCCAGCAGCGTGAGCTGGGCGCTGGCCGAGATGGTCCTCGGCTCGAACCCGGCCATCTGGATGTACTCCAGCGGCCCGGCCTTCGCCCACGTGCTCCACGTGATCGGCACCGAGGAGCAGAAGCGCTACGCCGAGCTGGCCATCGAGAAGCAGTGGGGCGCCACCATGGTGCTCACCGAGCCGGACGCCGGTTCCGACGTGGGCGCGGGCCGCGCGAAGGCGGTACGGCAGGACGACGGCACCTGGCACATCGAGGGCGTCAAGCGCTTCATCACCAGCGCCGAGCACGACATGAGCGACAACATCTTCCACCTGGTGCTGGCCCGCCCCGAGGGGCACGGTCCCGGCACCAAGGGCCTGTCGATGTTCCTGGTCTCGAAGTACCACGTGGACCTGGAGACCGGCGAGCTCGGCGAGCGCAACGGCGTCTACGTCACCAACGTCGAGAAGAAGATGGGCCTGAAGGTCTCCACGACCTGCGAGCTCACCTTCGGCGACAAGCACCCGGCCGTGGGCACGCTGATCGGCGAGGTCCATGAGGGCATCAAGCAGATGTTCATGATCATCGAGCATGCCCGGATGATGGTCGGCACCAAGGCGATCGCCACGCTCTCCACCGGCTACCTGAACGCCCTGGAGTACGCCAAGGCCCGGGTACAGGGCGCCGACCTGACCCAGATGGCCGACAAGTCGGCCCCGCGGGTGACCATCACCCACCACCCGGACGTACGCCGGGAGCTGATGCTGCAGAAGTCGTACGCCGAGGGCATGCGGGCGCTGGTCCTGCTCACCGCCACCTACCAGGACGACGTGCTGATCGCCGAGCACGAGGGCCGCAGGAACGGCCACGCCGAGGCGATGAACGACCTGCTGCTCCCGCTGGTCAAGGGCGTCGGCTCCGAGCGCTCCTACGAGCTGCTCGCCCGCTCCCTGCAGACCCTGGGCGGCTCGGGCTACCTGCAGGATTACCCGATCGAGCAGTACATCAGGGACGCCAAGATCGACTCCCTGTACGAGGGCACCACCGCGATCCAGGGGCAGGACCTGTTCTTCCGCAAGATCCTGCGCAACCAGGGCGTGACCCTCGGCTCGCTGTACGACGACGTGCAGGCCTTCGCCGCCTCCGAGGCCGGCAACGGGCGGCTGAAGGAGGAGCGCAAGCTTCTCGCCGAGGCCGCCGACGAGGTCAAGAGCATGGCCGACACCATGGCGGGCTGGGCCATCGGCTCGCTGGAGGCGCCGAAGGAGATCTACAAGGTCGGCCTCAACACCACCCGGTTCCTGCTCGCGCTGGGCGACGTGGTGATCGGCTGGCTGCTGCTGCGCCAGGCCGAGGTGGCCCTGGCCGCGCTGGGCTCCGCCGAGACCGCGCAGGGCGACCAGGCCTTCTACACCGGCAAGGTCGCCGCGGCCTCGTTCTTCGCCCAGACCGTCCTGCCCCGCGTCGCCGCCGAGCGCCGCACGCTGGAGGCCACCGACCAGGACCTGATGGAGCTGCCGGAAGAGGCCTTCTGAGCAAGCCACCTGCTCCCGCGGCAGGCATGGGGGCGGTCCCGTCTTGACGGGGCCGCCCTTCGCCTTTCCCGGGGCCTGAGGCCGCGCGCCGTTGCGAGCGGGTTGACACCGGCCTTTGTTATTCTCATACTGAGATTGTCTCACTTTGAGAAGGACATGTGATGGATGAGTCCGAGTTTCTGGCGGGTTACGACCCGCGGATGTACCCGGCGGTCGCGGTGACCGTCGACGTGGTGGCGCTCACCATTCGCGGGGGCGGGTTGCGCGTTCTGCTCATCAGGCGGGGCGAGCAACCCCATGCGGGGCGGTGGGCGCTGCCGGGGGGGTTCATCCGGCCGGGAGAGGACCTGCCACAGGCCGCGGCGCGGGAACTGGCCGAGGAGACGGGGCTCTCGGGCCTCGGGGACCGAGTCCACATCGAGCAGCTCGCCAGCTACGGGACACCCGACCGTGATCCGCGGATGAGGGTCGTGTCGATCTCCTACCTGGCGTTCGCCCCCGACCTGCCCGATCCCCGGGCGGGCACGGACGCGGCGGACGCCGCCTGGCAGCCGGTCGACAAGCTGCCGGAGCTCGCCTTCGACCACGATCGCATCCTGGCGCACGGGCTGGAGCGGGCACGCGGCAAGCTGGAGTACACCCCGCTGGCCACCTCGTTCGCCGGTGAGACGTTCACGATCTCCGAGCTGCGCGGTGTCTACGAGACGGTCTGGGGCGTGCCACTGCACGCGGGCAACTTCCACCGCAAGATCCTTTCGGTGCCCGGTTTCGTGGAGAGCACCGGCGAGACCACCGAGAGCGGCGGGGCCAGGGGCGGCCCCCGGGCCAAGCTCTACCGGGCCGGCGACGCACGACTCCTGCACCCCGCCCTGCTACGACCCGCCAGGGAGGAACAGATCAGATGACCAGGGCCGAGGCGATCGCGCTGGTGACCGCTGCCCGTACCCCCGACGACCTGTTCGGCGGGGGCTCTGCGCACCGGTCGTACCGGAGGCTGGCGAGGCTGCTCCACCCCGACCTCGCGCCGGGAGCCGAGGCCGCCGAGGCGTTCGCCAGGCTGGCGAAGCTGTGGGCGGCCCGCGGCGGGGCCCCGGGGCCGGCCGCGGAGACGGTGATCACCACCGGGCGGGGGACCTACCGGATCGGGGGCGTCTTCCGGCGGGGCGCCTCGGCCGTGCTCTACGAGAGTGGTCCGGACACGCTGCTCAAGCTCCCGCGCAGCCACGCGGACAACGACCTCATGTGCCGCGAGGCGAACGCCCTGGAGACGATCGCGCGAGACGGCGACCCGCTGCTCCTGCCGTACGTGCCACGCCTGGTGGATTCGTTCCGGCACCGCCGCGACGGGGTCGAACGGCGGGCCAACGTGATCAGCCGGGTACCCGACGGGTTCGTGAGCCTGGACGAGGTCAGGCGGCGGCGGCCGGTGCTCGACGCGAGGGACGTGGCCTGGATCTGGCGGCGGCTGCTGGTGGCCGTCGGCGCGGCCCATCGGGCGGGGGTCGTGCACGGCGCGGTGTTCGGGCACCACGTCCTCGTCCACCCGGTCGACCACGGCCTGGTGCTCGTCGACTGGAGCCAGTCGGTACCGCTCGGCACCCCGCTCACCGCCCTGGTGACCAGGCACCGCGACGACTACCCACCGGAGGTCCTGGCCAGGAAACCCGCCACTCCCGCCACCGACATCCACCTCGCCACCCGCTCCGTGGCCGCCCTCATGGGCGACCAGGCCCCCACTCCGATCAGGCGCTTCGTCCGGGGAAGCCTGCTGAGCCCGCCCGGCGACGCGTGGCGGCTCCTGGGGGAACTCGACGACCTGCTCGACGACCTGTACGGGCCGAGGAAATACCGGCCACTGCACCTTTGAGAACGTGCCATCCCTGATCCGAGGAGATCCCCCGTGGGAAGCGGAATCTGGTCCACCGACGTCTACTCCGCCGCCGCGAGCTACCGCGCGGCCAAGGGCTCAAGCGCCTTCGCCTACAGCGACGGCGGCGCCCGCTCCACGCACCCCGACCTCGACCCGCACGGGGTGCTCCGCGAGAGCCGCGACTCCGCCGAGCACCCCGACTCCCTCGCCGTGGCCGTGCTGTTCGACGTGACCGGCTCGATGGGCGGGGTGCCCCGGACCCTCCAGACCAAGCTGCCCGACCTGCTCGGCCTGCTGCTCCGCAAGGGCTACGCCACCGACCCGCAGATCCTCTTCGGCGCGATCGGCGACGCCACCTGCGACCGGGCCCCGCTGCAGATCGGCCAGTTCGAATCCGACAACCGGATGGACGAGCAGCTGGGCAAGGTCCTGCTGGAGAGCGGGGGCGGCGGCCAGATGAGCGAGTCGTACGAGCTGGCGATGTACTTCATGGCCAGGCACACCTCGATCGACTGCTTCGAGAAGCGGGGGCGCAGGGGCTACCTGTTCATCATCGGCGACGAGCTTCCCTACCCTCAGGTCAAGCGGCGCGAGGTCGAGGGTGTCATCGGCGACCGGCTCCAGCGGGACATCCCGACCAGGGAGATCGTCGCCGAGCTGACCAGGGTCTACGACGTCTACTACATCCTTCCGGCGGGGACGAGCCACGCCAGGGACGGCCGGGTGCTGGCCGCCTGGCGCGAACTGCTCGGCCAGAACGTGCTGGAGCTGGACGACCTCGACGCCGTCTGCGAGACCATCGCGCTCACCGTCGGTCTCGGCGAGGACGCCATCGATCTGCGGGAGGGACTGGACGACCTCGACGAGCTCGGCTCGACCGCCGGGGCCGCCGTGGGCAGGGCCCTCGCCAAACTCGACCGCGGCACGCTCGTGGTCGCCGACGGTCTCGACCTGGGCGGCGACAGCGGCGTGACGCGGCTCTGAAGACCTCCCCGCCGTGCGGCGGCCACCGCGAAAGCGGCGGGGAGTGCCACCACGAAGGGAAACGGCCCCTGCCCGGCGGTGAGAACTCACCGCCGGGCAGGGCGCCACCACGAACAGAGGACCACATGCGCGAACACATGATCGTGACAGACCTCGGCTACGGCGACGCGGGCAAAGGCACGATCATCGACTGGCTCTGCACCCGCGAACCCATCGGGGCGGTCGTCAGGTTCAACGGGGGTGGGCAGGCCGGCCACAACGTCGTGCTGCCCGACGGACGGCACCACACGTTCGCACAGTTCGGATCGGGCACGCTCAGAGGCGTGCCCACCCACCTGTCCAGGTTCATGGTCACCGACCCGCTCTCGCTGGCCCGGGAGGCCGCCCACCTGAGCGAACTGGGCGTTCCCGACCCGTTCCGCCTGCTCACCGTGGACCGGGACGCCCTGCTCGCCACGCCGTACCACGTGGCGGCGGGGCAGGCCAGGGAGCTGGCACGCGGCGAGGACCGGCACGGGTCGTGCGGAATGGGCGTCGGCGAGACCATGGCCTACGCCCTGGAGCACCCGGAGCTCGCGCCGACCGTCGGCGACTGCGAGGCCCCGGCCCGGCTCACCCGCAAGCTGTACGCGCTCCGCGAGGCGCTCGGGGTGACCGGGCCGCCCGTCGAGGACTGCGTCGCCGCCTACCGGGCGTTCGCCGAGCGGGTGATCCTGGTCGGCTTCTCCTTCACGACCGCGCTGCTGCGCAGGCGGCCCGTGATCTTCGAGGGGGCACAGGGCGTGCTGCTCGACGAGTGGCACGGCTTCCACCCGTACACCACCTGGAGCACGACGACCTTCGCCAACGCGCTGGAGTTGCTCGACGGGGTGCCGGCCGTACGGCTGGGCGTGCTGCGGACCTACACGCCCAGGCACGGCCCGGGACCGCTGGTCACCGAGGCCGCGGCGCCGGTGCTTCCCGAGGCGCACAACGGGACCGGTCCCTGGCAGGGGCCCTTCCGCACCGGTCACTTCGACGCGGTGGCCCACCGCTACGCGCTGGCGGTCGCGGGCGGGGCCGACGCCCTCGCGCTCACCCACCTGGACGCGCCGGTCTCGCGGATGTGCGTGTCGTACGACATCGGCGAACTGCCGGTGGGCACGGCGGGTGACCTCGAAGGGCAGGCCAGGCTGACCGGGCGGCTGTCGGCGGCCCGGCCGCACTACACCGACGGTGTCGACGACTGGCCTGCGGCGGTGGCCGGGGCCCTGGGGGTTCCGGTGTGGCTGGGCTCCCGAGGACCCACCGCCGCCGACAAGGTCCTTTTCAGTGGTGTGACCGCGGCCGAAAGGGTATGACCCTTCTCGTACTCTCCCTTTACCTGGCAGGCAGCCTTACCCGGAGGAACTCATGGGTGTCGGGGTCAGCATCTTCTTTCTCACGCTTGGCGCCATCCTCCGCTTCGCCATCGACCCCACCGTCCTCGGCGAGGCCGTCCACATCGACGTGATCGGCCTGATCTTCATGATCGTCGGTGCCGTCGGGGTCGTGCTGAGCATCGTGATGGCCCCCAAGCGCGGGAACACGTCCGAGGACCGCCTGATGCACCGCGAGAACCACCCACCGGAGGTCTAGGCCCTGTCCCTTTGGATCTTTTGCCTACCGCGGCCGGCCAGGCGGCGCCTCGCCGCGTTGTCGCCGGTCACCGCAGCACGCTGCGGCTCCCTCCTCCGCCTTGCGAGACACCACCTGACCGATCCTCGCCACG
>NZ_JBEOZN010000155.1:0-21252 GCF_040298085.1 Streptosporangium sp. NPDC001681
TCGGGGTCTGGCTGTCGTGCTCCCACGAAGGGATGTCTCCTTCCCCACCCTCGATACAGAGTTATGTACCTTTTTGTTGCCTCTGTCTAGTTTGGTAGGGAGGGTTCCTCCCGAACATGGCCTGGCGGATGCGACTGGCCACTCAGGCAGCGGTCATCGTGCTGGGAGCGGTGCAGTCATTGTGCGCTCCGGATACCGGTCAACTGGAGCCGATAGAGGGTTTTTGGGGCGAGAAAGAGTATTTCGATGCACAAGGCGCTGAGGACAGCCAACGAGGCGCAGGCCACCCCCGGCAAACCACTCATCGGGAACACCAGGCTGAAGGCCGTGAGCGCTAGGAGGTGAATGCCAGCCGCCCAAGGCAACAGCCGGCTGGCATCCTCAGCGATGGCCAGAGCCCGCAGGTATCCGCGTACCGCCCACAGTGCGGGTGCACAGGCGAGCCCCCATAGCCAATCGATGCCGAGGCTTGCTGGGCCGGGCGGGACATGGGTGAAGTCCACCAGGTACAAGCGGCCCAGCGGGGTGACGGCGATGACCGCGAAGAGGGCAGCGGCTGCAGCGGACAGGAACAGGCAAAAACGCCGCAGAATGCGCCTGTCGCCGCCCTTCTTCAGAAACGAAGCACCGACTGAGTCCAGATCTGTGAGCGGCACCGTGCCGAGCGCCATCAAGCTGAACATCGCCGGCCACACGATGAGCGACGGCAACTCGTCGCTGGCCCCCACTATCCCGATGGTGGTGATCAGACGAGGGCTCATGTTCAGCAGGATGCTGCTGGCAAGCTGAGCATGCATGACCAAAACGCGGCGGCCCCATCGGGCCTGCCCATCTACAGGAGTGCGCGTCCGCATCACGGCCAGCAGCGCGGTTTCGCCCCATGCTCCGCATGTCAGAGTAAGCCCCCCGGCTGTGGCCCCCGCCAGTGACGTGTGCCATAGCACCAGCCCGGCGACAATAGTGCAGCAGATCCGCACCACCGTGGCCAGCGCGATCGGCCGCGTTCTGCCCTCCTGGATCAGGCAACCATGCAGATACCGGCGCAGCGCGACCGCCAGCGGAACCGTCCCCAACGACAACAGGCATCCACGGACTGAGTCCCTCACATCGTCCGATCCCAAGGCCGTCAGGGGCAGCAGCATGGGCATGACCATGATGAGAGCGCATCCAACGACACCCGTCACCACGGCGTGCCGAAAGAGCGGACGACGGGCTCGCGGATCTCCCTTGGCGACAACGAGCGTGGTCAGGGCCAAGGCTGGGGAGTTGAGCACGAACAGGATGGACAGGGCGATGCCGAGTGCGGCCAAGCCCTCGGCACCCTGCTGCATGCGTGCCACAAGCGCGGCGACAAGCGGGATCTCCCAGGCGAGCATGGATGAGCCGAGGGCCGTCGGCGCCCACGTACGGAACAGGGACGTGATCGCGCGACCCGATACGGTGGTCACCGCTGCTTCCGGGACGGCTCACATATACAGCCGTCCCGGAAATCGAAGTTGATGGCTTCGAGTGTCCCGATTCCGGCCACATTGAGGAGCCGCAGTAGCGTCGTTCCGCCTGCCCCGGTGCCCAAAACCACCACGCTCGCCTTTCACACCGGGAGGCCGACCGACGTCGCACCCGGCTACACACCGGCCGCCCAAGGGTGGTTCTCCCCGTCGGAGGAGAACATCCACGCTACCCCGCAGCTGTCGTCATGTCCTGGAGTGGCGCCGCGCAGCTGAGGGCCGAACATAACCGCGGTTTCCTACGCGCTCGCCGACAGATCCCCCGGCGTCCGGCATCGGCAAGGTGCCATCACCAGCGTGCGAGTGCTCTGGTCCAGGTGGGCCACTGTCTTGGACCCCAGGCAGTAGCGGCACCCCAGGAAGGCGGCGACCGCGGAGTCCGACCAAATGCGGTGCTCCCACGCCGGCGGCGGCCCGGCGGGCGGCGGGGAAGGTTCGGCGGGCTCGTACTCGGCACCAACCCAGCCCCGGCCGTGGCAGAACGGACAGGCGATCCGCAGGCGACCCAGGCGCCGGCCTCCCTCCCCTTCGCATTCGGGGCAGGTGATCGGGTCGGTCATCGCCGTCCCGTCCCGGCGCACGAGGTGCACGCCACCCAGACGCTCTGCTTGGTGCTGCTGCCGTTGCGGTCGATCCACTCCCCGCCGGCACCCATGCAGGTGCCGCAGATCGGCGCGTTCTCCTCCTCGGCCATACCTCGACGCTACGCTGCGCCGGCAGTTTCGTCAGGCCCTCGCCTCAACGAAGCACGGGACGGGGCGCTCGCCGGGCACCAGGTCGAGCTCGTCACCCCCTACTCCGAATGTGCCGGGCCCTGGTGGACGGCCAGCAGCTCGTTCATCTTGTCGAGGATTTCCTGCTTGGGCTGACGAGCGAGGTCAGCGGGCTGGTCCATCTCGAAGGAGTGCTTGCCCGGGTGGCCGCAGGGAAGCTGGCACAGCCAGGAGTCACCATCGTCGTCGGGGTCGACGGTTTCAGCTGGGCAGGGCGGCACGTCCGCGACCACCGCTTTGCGTCCCCTGCTCCAGCGGACCCAGACGTATTCGCTGTCTTCGGTGCCGCCCATCGCTTGGGCCAGGGAGAAGTGCGGCGCCGGATGCCCGGCCTCCAGTTCGCAGGCGTAGATATCGGCGCGAGCGTGCGCGCCCTGGGCCAGCGGCTCCCATTCGGCGTCGGTGAGCACCGTGTAGTGCGTACAGGTGGCGCCGTCGACCTCGCGCTCCAACCCGATGATCACCGATGCCATCCCGGTGAGGGCGACCAGAGCCTGGTTAAAAGCCTCCTCAACCTGCTCAACGTCGTCCTCACTCAGCTCCAGCTCGCTGAGCTGGGAGGTCAACGTGCCCATATGGGCCGTGAAACGTGCGCAGGCACCGAGGGCCGCGGCCAGCGGGTCGACACCTGCCGGAAGCTCGAAGAGCATGTCCTGGGTCACAGCGCTCACGCTAGAAAAACGCGGCTGCGACCACCGGGGATCCAACCAAGTTGGCCGGTCATGGCCACATCATCGGCGCCCCGGATGGCGCTGCCCCCAGCCCGACCGACACCCCGGGCGGCCTGATCGACCTGATGGCGATCTGGGACAGGAGAGCTCGTCGACCTCCCGCAGGCGCACCGGCACCCGGTTCGCCGTCGCCTGCTGCTGCACATCACTGCGGCGCCTGCAGATCACTCTCGCGGTATGGGAGCACGGCGCGGGCTATGCGAGCGTTGAGCTTTACACGGTGGATCGAGAAGCTCCTTCGTAAGCTGCTGCCATGCCACGGACCCTCTCAGACCCGCATCCTGGAGTGAGTCACGAGGAAGAACACCTCGTCACGCTCATGTGGGAGCCCAACTGCGCGGATGGAGAAGCAGGCTTATGCGAAGATCCGGATTGCGATCCCGATGTTGACGGCGAGTGGATGGCCGCCTGCGGCCTCTGCGAATTCCTCGTCATGGCACCTGGTGATCAGTACGCAGGGCTGTGGGCCCTCGCCGCGCGACACGAGCAAGATCCAGAAGTTGGCCGTGGCATGGACCGATTCCCCTGACAGGCAGCTTTGTTTGCCCTTCTCGCCGTCTTCGTCACTGGTTTCGCTCGGGAGAAGTGATCGCGAATGCTCGCCACTTCCGACCGCACCGAGGTGCGCCGGCGTTCGCGAGAAGTGACCGCAGTCACAGGCTCAGGTCGTTGGCATCGACGAGGGCAGGGTGTTGGCCGAGGTCAGCGGCACCCGCTCGTGTGACGACCAGGTGCGGTCAGAACTGGCGAACATCGACCACACCAGGTCGGAGGTGCGGTCGTCGGTCGCGAACAACTGCGGCCGGAACTGGTGAACAAAACCACCCGCCAGCCTCCGGCGGCCGCGGGTCACAAGAGATAGACGTACCACCACGTGAGGAACCCCAGGTAGACGACTCCCGCCACCAGGTGGGCTCCCGGCGGTTTCCGGAAATCTCCCACGGCGGGCCCTTCGTCTCCCGCGCGCGGCCGGCGGGCCGCCGCGACGGCGGTGGCGGCGAGGCCGAGCCAGGCGAGCAGGCCGTACCAGGGCAGGGCCGAGGGGACGCCCACTCCCAGCACGGTCTCGTTCTCCGCGATCACCCCGTACAGCGCGTCGGCCGTCAGCCCGGTGAGGAGCAGCCCCGACAGCCCCGCAACCACCGTGTACGGGCGGCGGCGCGGGCGCCGCAGGCCCACCGCGAGCTGGACCAGCGCGGTGAGCACGAACAGCCCGAACGGCAGCAGGGGCCACCATGTCCGCTGTGCCCGGTAGAGGGCGGAGGTGAGGTGAAGCTCCCCCGGCCGGACGACCCGGTAGGCGGCCTGCCCGGGATCACAGGGCGGCGCGGCCGCCGGGTCGACGAGGAAGGCGGCGATGGTCCGCCGGCCGCATCTGCTCGACAGGAAGACCGCGTGCCCGACCCCGGCGAACTCGGCGAACCGCGCGCCGGGCAGCGCCTCGGCGGCGGGTCTGGCCGTACGGGTGGGCGTCGTCGGGTCGTACTGGCCGCCGAGTACCAGGACGGGCGCCGTGGTGGTGGCCGCCGGGGCAGGTGCGCGGGGCAGCTTCCAGGCATCGCAGACCGCCTGGTCGTGGACCGCGGTGAACAGCCTGGGCCGTGCCGGGGGGAAGGAGTTGTAGGGCACCTCGTCCTGGCACTGGACCGCGTGGTAGAGGCCGAACGCGTAGGTGGTCAGCGCCGGGCCCGCCGCGTCGACCAGGGGTTGCAGCAGGTCACGGCGGCCTTCCGCCAGTCCGTCGACCAGGGCGGGAACGATCGGCAGCACCTCGACCGCGTGCATGGCCTCACCGATGATCGTCGCCACGTCGTCGCCGGTGAGCCTGACGGTGATCGGCCCGCCCGTCAGCGGGTCGCGGGTGGTGACGGCCGCCGGGTTCGCGTTCAGGTCGGCGATCATCGCCGTGAACCGCGTGGCGAGGTCCGGCCAGCCCTGGCCGGCCAGCTTCCCGAGCGCCTCCGTCAGGTTGTGGGTCGTGTCGTCGTACCAGTTCACGCTGGCCGGCAGGAAGGAGTCGAGCACCACCGAGCGGGTGCCCCCGGGGTCGGCGGCGGCCGCCGCCAGCATCGACCTGGTCGAGTAGCTCACCCCGAACAGGTTCCACCGCGGGTATCCCAGCGCCCGCCGCAGGTCCACCACGTCGGCGGCGATCTCCGCCGTTCTATATCCCCGCAGGTCCACACCGAGCCGGGCGCGGCACGCCGCCGCGCCCGCGGCGATCACGCCTGTCTCCGCCGTGGCTTGGCCGGGGCTCGCGAGCGTGTCCAGCATCGCGCGGACCGTTTCCGGGCAGTCGAGCCGGGGGCGCGACCACAGGCCGCCGCGCTGCTCCAGCGCGATCACGTCGCGGTCCGGGAACATCTCGGCGAGATAGCCGACAAGCTGGATCGACGCCGAGCCCGGTCCCCCGCTGGTGTAGACGACCGGGTCCGGCCTGCGGTCCGCGGCGGCCGACCGGTGCACGGCGAAGCCCACCTTCGCCCTCGGCCCGTCCGGCAGGTCACGCCGCTCGGGAACCACCAGATACCCGCACCGGGTGCCCTCGGGAACCGTCACGGGGCACGGGTGATCCTCCAGATGCGGAGGCTCCGGAGCGCTCCGCGCGACGGCGGGGGCCGGCCCGGCGAGCGCCAGCGCTCCGGCGGCGATGAGCGCGGCCACGGCGGCGACGATGTTTCTCACCATTCCTGAGATCGCCTGCGGGATGCGCTCATCTCAGATTGGATCACCTACGAATGATGACATATACGGTGTCGCTCGGCTGGAATGAGCTTGTTCTCCAGAACCGCATCGATCCCGGACGGCTGAAAACGCGGCATCCGCCCGCCGATTCACCCAGGAGGCGGGCAGAAGGTGATGCAGGCACCTTCAAGTCAATCTCAAGCGTGATCTTCTACACCTACGGGTGTGAATACGACCCCTCCGCAGCAGCGCCGAGCACCGAGCACCGAGCACCGAGCACCACCCTCACCGGCCACACCGACGTTGTCTCCTCGGTGGCCTTCAGCCCGGATGGCAAACTCCTCGCCACCGGCAGCCTCGACGACACGGTGCGGTTGTGGGACGTGGCCGGCCGCAACACCGTTGCCACCCTCACCGGCCACACCGACGAGGTCTGGTCGGTGGCCTTCAGCCCGGACGGCACAACCCTCGCCATCGGCAGCGTCGACCACAGCGTAAAGTTGTGGCCGACCCGCTGACTCAGTAGATCATCACCGCTCCAGCCCTACCGCCAAAATCCGGTCCGATCCTCCCCGGAGGCCGGTTGGGGACCGGCTGATCCGCCGGAGGGGTCACGGAACTAGACTTCTGTGATCGGAGACCTCGCGCGCCCGCGCGTAGGGGTCCCAGTAGTAACGGCGCAGGAAACAACGGATATGCAGGTCAGCGGCCCACCTTCCAGGCTGTGCCCGAAGGTTCTTAAGGAAGCTCTGACCTGTATATCCATTGGATTTTTCGCCAGTACTACCGGGACCCCACGTAGTCGGCCAGGCGCTCGGTCATCCCGGAGATCTTGTCGGTCGCGGACGACAGGATCCGCTCGCGACGGCCTCGGCGAGGTTCCGCAGTTCCTGGGTGAGCTGTTCTATGGGCAGGAGCTGCTCGGCCTCGGGCGCCGGCCGGGTTCTGGTCCTGGATGTCTCGGCCATCGGGCTCACCTCCCTGCCCGGCGGACCGGCCGGTCGCGTGAGGACGTCGATTCACGCCGCACGCCGCCGTGGCGCGTCGCCTCTCTCTCCGACACCTCCTCGTACCCCTCCTCCTCCTCCTCTTCCTCTTCTTCTGGTTCCCGTTCCCGGCGGGCGGGGCGGGTCCTGCCGGCCGGCCGGCGCCTGGCCCTGGGCTCCTCCTCTTCCTCGAACTCCTCTCCCGCCTCGTAGCCCTCCTCGTATCCCTCTTCCTCCTCCGGTTCCTCGCGGGCGGGGCGGGTCCTGCCGCTGGGTGGGCGGCGCCTGGCCACAGGCTCTTCCTCTTCCTCGGGGACGACGCGGCCCAACCCGCCGGGCGTCCGCAACGACTCCGCCCGGTCGTGAAGCCGCGAGGTCAGTGAGTCGATCTGCCTGCTGGCCGCGGTCCTGACGGCGGTCTTGCCGACCTCGAGCACCTCGTAGCGGACGGTGTCGGCGAGTTTCTCCAGTTCGGGAGAGGATCCGAGCGTTTTCAGGCCCTGCTGGAGCAGCTTGCTCCCGGCCGAGCCCAGCCCGCCGGTCGCGCCGGCGGCCGCGAGTGCGAGTGCCATCCGTAGCCTGTGACTCCGGCCAAGGAGGTAACCCGCGCCGACGGCCAAGGCCATCTGTACTCCGCACTTCACGATCACCACTCCCCAATCGATCGCTATGTCTCGGGATCCGTCCTCCCCGGAGGCTTTGACCGGCCGGGCGGGAGGAAGGTGGGACACCGGCGGGGCAGCGCCTTTCACCTCGAATGCGTCAGGAGCACCTCGCCTTCGACGCTGGCCGCCCTTCCCGAGATCGCGACAAAGAAACACATATTAGGAAAAAACAGTCACGCTTGACCGTGGCCGAGGAGGCCGAGGGGGCCACGTCGGCGACGGGCCCGAGCGCCTGAGATGGCTTCCCTGGATGGGGCGGCGTGTGGTTGTGGCTATGGCGGCCCAGTTGGCCCCATTTGCGGGCCTTGGGTTCTAAAGGTGGTCGCAACACCTGGGGCCGAGGGGAATCGACGACGGTTCAGTCTGTGGCCTAAGAAATAAGCTCTGGGTTCCCGAGCGCCTCTTCCGGTCATCCCGCCCCAGGGCCAAGGACCATTCCTCATCGGTAAGGTCACCACGCGCCATGACGAGGTGATCTACCGGTGTCAGCGGGCTCGGCGCAGGTAAATCCGCAACATCATGATCTCAACTCCGCACAGCCCCTAGACGGACCAGATAGCGCGTCCCATGCGGTCAGGCCCCCTGCCCGTCCGTTTCCGGCGTCGTCGTACAGTGGCTGTGAGGGCAACGGCGGCGTGCTGTGCGGGCACGTCGGGATCGACGATCCACTCGATCGTACCGGCGGTTTGCGCTCACAGAGGTTAGCCATGACCGGACTCAACGTCACCCAGAAATTGATCGGCGCCCACCTCGTGGACGGCGTGATGACACCCGGGGAAGAGATCGGGCTGCGCATCGACCAGACCCTGACGCAGGACGCGACGGGGACGATGGTGATGCTGGAGCTGGAGGCGCTCGGCCTGGACCGGGTTCGCACCCGGACATCGGTGCAGTACGTCGACCACAACCTGTTGCAGACCGATGAACGGAACATGGCCGATCACCTGTTCCTGCGTTCGGCCTGCCACCGCTTCGGGGTGTGGTACTCCAGGCCCGGTAACGGCGTGTCGCATCCGACGCACATGCAGCGCTTCGGAGTTCCGGGCGCGTCGATGGTCGGCTCTGATTCCCACACCTGTGCCGCCGGATCGCTGGGCATGCTCGCCGTCGGCGTGGGCGGTCTGGAAGTCGCCATGGCGATGGCGGGGCAACCGCTGTACCTGACGATGCCAGAGATCTGGGGAGTGCGCCTGACCGGCACGCTCCCGCCGTGGGTGTCGGCCAAGGATGTGATCCTGGAGATGCTGCGCCGTCACGGCGTCGAAGGCGGGGTGGGCCGGATCATCGAGTATCACGGACCGGGGCTGGCCGCGCTATCGGCGATGGACCGGCACGTCATCGCGAACATGGGCGCGGAGCTCGGCGCGACAACGTCCGTGTTCCCCGCCGACGAGCAGGTGCGCGCGTTCCTCGCCGCCGAGGGGCGAGCCGGCGACTTCGCCGAGATCCTTCCCGATCTCGACGCCCGCTACAACGTTCGCGAGGAGATCGACCTGTCGGTCCTCGAACCACTGATCGCCGCGCCCACCTCGCCGGGTAACGTCGTCCCGGTACGCCAGGTCGCCGGTGAGGACGTTCACCAGGTCGTGATCGGCTCCTCGGCCAATCCGGGGTTGCGGGATTTCGCGATCGTCGCCGCCATCCTGGCGGGTCGCCAGGCGCATCCTCAGGTGTCGGTGGACGTCAATCCGACCTCGCGGGAGATCCTCGCCGACCTCACCCGCATGGGGGCCACCCTCGACCTGATCAGGGCCGGCGCGCGGCTGCACCAGGCCGGATGCATGGGCTGCATCGGCATGGGGCAGGCGCCCGCGGTCGGCCGCAACAGCCTGCGCACCGTACCGCGTAACTTCCCGGGCCGGTCGGGAACGAAGGAGGACTCGGTGTGGCTGTGCTCTCCGGAGACGGCGGCGGCCGCCGCGCTGACCGGGCGCATCACGGACCCCAGGACGCTGCCCGACCTGCTGGGGATCGAGTATCCCGCCCTGACGTTGCCCGCGCGGGCCGGTGCGCCCGAGGGCATGTTCGAGCCGCCTCTCGCCCCTGCCGAGGCGCGGCGGGTCGAGTTGGTCAAGGCGTCCAGCATCGGGAGACTGCCCGACTTCGATCCGTTGCCGGACCGGCTGCGCGGCCCTGTCCTGATCAAACTGGGCGATGACATCTCCACCGACGAGATCCTGCCCGCCGGGGCCCGTGTCCTGCCCTTCCGCAGCGACATCGCACGGCTCGCCGAGTTCACCTTCGGCCAGATCGACGAGAGCTATCCCGCCCGAGCACATCGAGCCGGACCGCATGTCATCGTCGCGGGCGCCAACTATGGTCAAGGGTCGTCTCGCGAACACGCCGTGATAGCACCCCGTTACCTCGGCCTGCGCGCGGTGATCGCGAAATCCTACGCCCGCATCCACTGGCAGAACCTCGCCAACTTCGGCGTATTGGCCCTGGAGTTCACCGATCCGGCGGACTACGACCGCATCGGCCAGGGCGACGAGCTGTCCCTGCGGGACCTGCGGGCCGCGTTGGAGAGGGGCGGAGACATCGTCGTACGCGACACGACCACGGGCGCCGACGTCGTCGTCCGCCACCGGCTCTCCCCCCGCCAGATCGCGATGGTGCTCGCCGGTGGGCAGATTCCCTTGATCAAGGAGCAGACCGCGACGTGAGGACGCGCAGCGTCTCCGCAGGCGAGGAGGAACGGACGGCGAGCGCCGGTGATGTCGGCTCATTGACCATCACACTGTGTGGGTCGGAGCGGCCCTCCTCTCGCGCTGATCTTGTCGAGGATCCGCAGCGCGGTACCCCAGGGCTGCCTGTCGACCGCATAACCACACTTATCGCGGGTCAGAACGGCCCCCCGAGCGAGCCCTCTGGAGGCTGCCGAGTGACGTATGACGGGCACCTTGAGGAGCCGATCGCCGGGCGAATCGTCCGAGTAGAGGAGTGGGACGTGGAGGGGGCGATCGCGCCCGCCGGTGCGGGACGGCACACCGCGGCGGACTACGCGCTCAGCGACGAGGCCCGGGCCCGCATCGCCGACGGCGTACCCCCCAACACCCGGCGTGCGTATGAACGCCAATGGGCCGCTTTCTCCACCTGGTGCATCGAGCGCGGCCGGGTCGAGTTGCCCGCCACCGGCCACACGCTGGCCGAGTACGTCGAGACGCTGTGCGCGGCCGACCGAGCTCCGGCCAGCATCGAGCAAGCCATCGCCTGCGTGCGCACCATGCACCGCCTGGCCGGCCATTCCAACCAGCCCGCCACCGACGCCGCCCGCCTGGCGCTGCGCGCCTACAAACGCGCCCGCGCCGAGGCCGGCACCCGCGGCCAGCGCGAAGCCCCACCGGTCGGCATCGACGCGCTGCGCGCCATGGTCAGCGCCTGCGACCTGAGCACCCGCATCGGCCTGCGCGACCGGCTCCTGCTGGTCTTAGGCCTAGCCCTGATGGGCCGCCGCTCCGAACTGGTCGCCCTGACCTGCGACGACGTACGCGAAGTTCACGACGGGCTGGAGGTCATCATCCGTACCTCCAAAACCGACAAAGACAGCCGGGGCGAGACCATCGCCATTCCCCGCGGCAGCCACCCCTTGACCGATCCGGTGGCCGTCTGGAGAGACTGGACCGCCGTGCTCAGCGAGGTCGGGGAGACCTCCGGGCGGTTGCTGCGCCGCATCGACCGGCATGGCAACCTCGGCCCCCGGCTGGGTGCCGACGCCGTCAACGTCATCGTCCGCGACCTCGCCGTCCGCGCTACCGTACCCGGCGCAGAGACGTTCACCGCGCACAGCCTGCGCGCCGGTGGCGCCACCGTCGCCTACGCCGCGGGCGTCCCCGTCTCCGTCATCGCCAAGCACGGCCGCTGGGCCCCCACCTCCCCGGTCGTCCTGCGCTACATCCGCGCCGTCGACCGCTGGCGCGACAACGCGATGCGAGGCGTCGGCCTGTAACCCGCACAAAACCGGACGACACCACCCTGGCCTTCACCGGCCTGACCAGCCAAAGCATGCTTGTGACCTGCGCCGGTCCGCGTGTTACCCGTTGCCGCCAGCTGGAGGGAGGACCTCACCACCGAACGCGGGAGGCTGGAGAGCCGAACCTTGCGCATCGCGAGGACTTCTCTGAGCGTCCCTGAGACGCTCACGCCCTTCCGCCACAGCGGCCGTCGGCACCGGAAAACGCCTCTCTCAACGCCATCTCCTGCCCCTGCTCAAGGGGTACGGGTATCGAGCCTGACCAGGTGAAGAGACGGGCATTCGAGCCGATGGGACACTCGTCGCTGACGGAGGCGTCACTGACATCCTGATGACGACTTCCACTGACAGCAGGTGACGAACCTCCAGGTCAGAGCATTTTTCTTCTCGTCATGCCTTCCTGAAAACGTCACTTGATGTCAGTCACGCCACCTCAGCAGCAAAGAACCTCTGTGCCCGGCGTAACGGCGCGTCCCGCCACCATCCCTAGGCCGTCGTCATCGCTAAGCCAAGCCTCCTGGGTCATAGTTCTGCTCTACGCCAGTGGTCACCAGCGCGACCACACATCCTGCGCAACGCCACGGCCTGTAAGCCCGCAGACGCCTCCGGCGGCGTGACATGGCCTCAGAGAAGATCCCCATAGGTGATCACCCGCAGCCGAAAAGTGCCCTGACCTGCGCACTGACACCTCATGCAGATTTCTACTGACATCTCGCTGCAGATTTGCAACAGCAGCAGCAGCCATGGACTCTCACAGATCCTAACTTGCGGGAATTTACATTCCCGGTAGTTACATTCGTGCGAGGTAGACGCAACGGATCTTATTTATTGATTTTGAATTTCTGGAAAATCAAAGATGCTACGCTGAGGTCATGCGAGAGTCGGGCACGGTGACGCCGTGTAAGCACTGCGGGACACCGATCGAACAAAAACCCGGGCGGGGGCGGCCAAGGGCGTACTGCGCGCAGGGGGACTGCCAGGCGGTGGCCAAGCGCGAACGCGAGATGCGGCGGGCGACGCCGGGACTTGAGGGGGCGCTGGCCAGAGCCGAGGAGTTCTACGAGCGCATGGAGAAGGGAATGATCGCGGCGATAGCGCCGCTGGCGCAGGTGCTGTCCGAAGAGCTGAGCCCCGCGGGGGTGGAGGCCAAGGTGAGCGCGGTACAGGCCGAGGCGCACACCCGGGTGGCGATCGCGCGCACCGAGCGGGAGCAGGCCTTCGAACAGGTACAGCTGGCACGCGAGGCCTCCGAGCACGCCCGGCGCGAGCGGGATGCGATGACGCTTCAGGTGGAGGAGGCCAACGCCGAACGTGACATCGCGCTGGCCGACGCGGAGACCGCCAGGGAGCAGGCGCTGGCCGCCCTGCACGAGGCGGCCGCCACCGAACGCCAGGCCAAGCACGCCGAGCAGGAGGCCAGACGCAGAGCCGAGCAGGCCGAGCGGGCTCGCGACGCCGCGGTACGGGAAATGGCCGAGCGGGTGGAGGCCGCCGAGGCCGAGGTGCGCGCGGCCCGGGCGCAGACCGTACAGGATCAGCGGCAGGCCGAGCAGGCGCGCGTGGAACGAGATCGGGCACACCAGGCGGCGGGGGAGGCCGAGGAGGCCAGAGCCCAGGCCGAACGGGCCGCTGTGGCCGAGGCCGCCCGAGCCCAGGCGATCGAGGCCGAGCGGGATCGGGCGATGGCGCGGGCCGACGCCGAGGCCCGGGCGCGTGGCGAGGCCGCAGCCGAGACCTCTGAGGCACGCGCCCAGGCCGCCCGGGCGCAAAAACAGGCGGCCGAGGCGGAGAGACGGACGGCACGACAGCTGGCCGAGACCGACAGGCGCGCGGCCAAGGAGATCGCCGAGGCACGTGAGCATGCCGCGGCGCAGGTGAACAAGGCGCAGGCCGAACGCGACGAGGCGCGAATGCAGCTCGCCATGGAACAGATGCGGCTGTCCGACCTGCGCGAGCAGGCGCAGGCGTTGCGCGCCGAGGCCGCCCAGCTACGAGAGCGCGCGGTTACCGCAGAGTTGCGGGCCGGCCTGGACCGGCCTGATCAGACCCCACCCGAACCGTGACCCCCGGGCGACGCACGCCGGCTTCCCGGTGAGGTGCTCCAGAGATTCCGGACACAGGTGGACCAGAGGAGCAGGACCGCCCTTTCCGCAGCCGCGTTCAGGGCGCCTGGCGGCACCTCGCGGTGTATGCCTGCCGCGACGCGAGTGCCAGGACCACCTGCCGCGGCTGGGTGAATCGCAGCATATTGCCGGGGGATCGAGGAAGGCACAGTCGCGGACACCGTCGGGCTGGTTGATCGGTTCTTGTATCACTTCAGCGCCCGCTGCCTCGATGTGCTCGAAGGTGGCGTCGCAGTTGTCGGTCGCGAAGACAAGACGGCCCAGCAGGCCCTTGGCCATTCAGGTCCTCGATCGCCTGCCGGTCGGCCGGCGAGGCACCCGGGTCCGCGCCGGGCGATTCGAGGAGGATCTGCACGTCCGGCTGCGACAGTGGGCCGACGCGCGCCCACCGCATCCCCTCGAATTCGACGTCATTGTGTACCTCAAAGCCGAGCACGTCACGGTAGATGAACCGCGCCGGGTTTCGTGACCGAGTGGCATGAGCGCTATCACGGTCCGGGGATCGTGGGTATCGGCACGTGGCTACCGGAACCAGGACACCGGCGGCCAGGCCGCAGCGCAGCAGCCATGTGGTGGACATAGGCGAAGCCCTCCTTGTTCTCCGCGACGCGTGTCGCGGGCCGACCAGACTTCCCGGCTCACCATCTTGTTGGATACATGGATTTTAGCTCATACTGAAACTCGCGAAAGAGGGGGTTCGTGTGGCCGACGACGAACAACTGCTGGAATGGGCCGAGCAGGTCGCCATGCACCTGGCACGCGACGGTGTGCCGCCGATCGCCGGGCGGGTCCTGGGCTGGCTGATGGTCTGCGATCCGCCGGAGCAGTCGGCCGGCCAGATCAGCGCCGCCATCGGCGCCAGCCGCGCGTCTTTGACCATGAACCTGCGGCTGCTGACCGGCATGGGCTTCCTCACATGGAGGACCCGGCCGGGCGATCGCACCATGTACTACCGGATGGCCGACGACGCCTGGCAGGCGGTGGTGCGGCAGCAGGTGGCGGGGATCGCCTCGTTCCTCGACATCACCCGCCAGGGCCTCGATCTGGTCGGCCCCGACGACGAACGGGCCGCACGCGTCCGTCAAGCGCACGCCACCTTCGCGTGGATGGCCAAGGTGTTCGAACAGGCCCCACCGCTGGACAAGGAGGAATAATGACCGGCCATGCGATCGTGATCGGGGGCGGCATCGGCGGTCTGGCCGCCGCCGTCGCCCTGCGCCACATCGGCTGGCAGGTGGATGTGCTGGAGCGCGTGCCCGCCTTCGGCGAGGTGGGCGCCGGCTTGTCGCAATCGCCCAACGCGATGCGCGCCCTGGCCGAACTCGGCCTGGCCGAACAGGCCGAGGCGGCGAGCATGCCGACCTGGGCCACTCACGCCATGCGCCTGCCCTCAGGCCGCCACCTGATGCACGCCCCCACCGGCCAGAACCCGCCGCTGCGCGCCTTCCGTCGCGCCGCCCTGCATCGGCTGCTCCGCCAGGCGCTGCCCGAGGACGTGGTGCACGCCGGCGTCGAGGTCACCGGCCTGGCCCAGGACTCTGAGAAGGTGACCGTCACCCACACCGCCGGCCGGCAGGACGCCGACCTGGCCGTCGGCGCCGACGGCATCCACAGCCTCACCCGCCGCCTGCTGTGGCCGCACGCCCCCGGCCCGCGCTTCCTCGGCTACACCGCCTGGCTCGGTCTGGCCGACACCTCCGTCCCGGTGAACGGCAGCATGACCCTGGGCCGTGGCTGCTACTTCCTCATCCACCCCGTCGCGCCGGGCCAGGTCTACTGGGCGCTGGGCACCACCGCCGACCAGCCCGGCGTCCGCTTCGACGACGAACTGGAGCAAGTGCGGCGGCGCGTCGCCGGCTGGCACGACCCGATCCCCGCCCTCCTGGAGGCCACGCCGACCGAACAGGTCCGCCACCTCGACATCCACGACCTACCCGATCTGCCTGCCTACACCAGCGGCCGGATCGCCCTGCTCGGCGACGCCGCCCACGCCATGAGCCCTGATCGCGGACAAGGCGCCGGACAATCGATCGAAGACGCCGTCGTCCTGGCCGCCGCCCTCGCCGACAACGCTTCCGTACCCGCGGCGCTGGACGCCTACGATGCCCAGCGCCGCCCCCGCACCCAGGCCACCGCCCGCAACGCCCGCCAGGCCGGTCTTCAAGTGATCAACGCCGGGCCGATCACCCATGCTCTGACCGCTCTCGCCCTCCGGCTCACTCCCTCAACGCTGTGGGCGCGCCTCGCGCCCCGCGCGCTCGGCCCCCTGTGGGACTGGACACCCCCGACCCTGCCGGCAATGCCTGGCGCACTCCCACCTGGCTAACCCGCCGCGCCTCCCCAAAGGCCGAGTCACCCCGACCCCGGAAACCGTCATCGACCGGCGTGGACGTTCTGGAGCAGAGGGTGTTGAAAACATCTGGAACGTCAGCGAAGGAGGGGACAGCGGCTGGGCGGTCCTGCTCCCGCCGTGGTGGGACTCGTCGTGTGTCGTGTGCGACCTGGCCATCGTCTGGATCGCCTGGCGCTTCCGCCTGCCCATCTCACTCCGCCGGACATAGACACCTGATACCCACCCGCTTGAGGGCGGAAATGCGTGCGGCGGTGGAGGCATACAGGTTGTCGCGCGCCCGCGATCAGGCGGGCACGCGACGGTTCAGCCTTTGATGAAGCGGCGGGTCAGATACCGGCGGACAGGCGGGAGGGTGGCTTGGGGCTGGTCGCGCGGACCCGAGTGGAGGGCCTCCTGCCCGGTCACCCGCTTGAATGCGTTGATTAACTCCTTGGTCACCCTGCTGTCGGCCCGCGCCTTGATCCGATGCACAGTGGCGATCAGCAGCTCCACCAGCGTGTCGGTGATCTCCTGCTCCCGCTCGTGGACCAGCGCCGCCAGCAGCAGGACGGTCAGCTCGCGCGGGTGCGTGCGCATGTGAGAAGGCCCCTCCACTGCCGCCCGGGCCCGCCAGGACGCCGGAACCTTGGGCGCCACGTCGGCGAACAACCCGGGCGGCAGCTCGATCGTCCGGGCCGCCGTCAGCTTGCGGATCTCGGTCATCATCGACTCCAGGCTCACGTTGCCCGGCGCGGAATCGAGCGGATCAACGGGATGGCGGTGGACGCCTCCGGGCCCGATCGTTGCCGATGGGCGGGGTCGGCATCTCCACGAGCAGGCGTTCACGAACAAGGTGGTAGCCGACCGCCCGATTCACGGCGAGCATCGACGCGTTCTCGTGGTTCACCGTAACCGTGACCGACTCGACCTTGGGAAACAACTCATGCAGGCGCAGTGTCTGCCGGGCCTTCATCCAGCGGGCCAGCCCGCCGCCCCTGTGCCCAGGCAGCACCGCGGTGTCGTGCTGATCAGCCACCGTCGCTCCCGAACCCGGGACCGTGGTTACCGTGGCCCCGATGACCTCGCCCGAGGATGAGTGAACCACCGCGCAGACGAGCAGATGCTGCCCGTCCATCCCCGCCTCCCACGCACGGACCACTGCGGTGTCCCAGGCCCGAGACGCCATCTGCAGCGCGGCACCCGGCGCGTCGAGCACATGGCCCATCACCCGCCCGAACGAGGACACCCATTCCGTGGGCACCGCACTCCGCCAGGACACCACCCGATAATCCGGCTGAGGGGCCATCGCCAGCTCATGGCAGCGCTTCAGCACGTCCTGATCGAGTCGCTGCTCATGCAGTTCCAGCCGCAACACCACTCGCCACCCGCGAACGAACGGCTCACCAGGCGGTCCCGCCAACACCGTCGCCTGAACCCGCTCCACACCCGCATCCGCCACAACGCGAGCGAGCAACTCCGACCCGACGCCCCTGCATCGCGCCGATGGCGCCACGAACAGGCGAAGAAACCCGATCGCAGGATCATGCTGCTGCGGCCGCACCTCCGCCACCCCGCAGATCCGCCCAGCCTGACGAGCCGCCCACCGCCGCGCACCGCCCCCAACCTCGGCGCGCAACCGCTCGGCCAACGCACCGGATTCAACCGCCCCGCCGGACAGCTCCGCCTGCCCCTCACTGAACACCCGGCACCAAGTATCCAGATCACCCTCACCGGACTCCCGAGCCTCGAACGCCTCAATTGCCAGCAAGTCCGCAACCTCTCTTGAGGAGTCGTCGATCGGCCGATTTCGGCCCGTCGATCACCAACTGGTCCCCGAACTCCCGGCGGCCACCGGGGCAGCCGCATTCGCGCACCGAAGCCGGACCCTTCAGCGACCTCTCCCGGATGATCCGCTTGGACTCGGCCATCTCAGCGAGGGCTCGAACGCGGCGCCATGGCTAGCGCATGTGCTGTGCGGTGGCCAGCAGGTCGCGCACGGTGACGATGAGTCCGTGCATGGTGCGCTCGAACGCCTCGTCCACGGTCATCAGGGGAGCGGCGGCGACCGCTTCGCGCAGGTGTGGTACGGCGAGGCCGGGGTGTGCCTGCAGCCAGAGCCGCGGGACGGGAGTGTGCTGCATGACCGGCTCGCCCTGGTCCTGGCGGTAGTCCACGAGCAGGACGAACGCGAAGACGCGTAGCGCGAGATCGCGGTGCACGATCTGAGCCTCGGCGATGTCCAGCCCGATGGTGCGCAGCATGCCGAGGAAGGCGTCGGTGTGGACAAGGCGGTCTTGGCCGATCGCGAGGTCGTCGATCTGCTCGTCCAGCGACACCAGCAGGGCGCGCGGATAGCGCCGGTAGACCGCGCGCAGCGCGGCGCCGTACTCGCAGATGCTGCGTTCCCAGTCCTCGGGGTCCGGCCGCGGGGCCGGCCATTGCTCGGTGAACAGCTGAACCGCGCGAGCCACGATCTCGCTGCGGTCATCGACGTAGTTGTAGAGGGCTCGCACCGTCACGCCGAGATGCTCGGCCAGTAGCCGCATGGTCACCGTCCGGAAGCCGTGAACACCGGCGAGGTCGAGCATCGCCTGGGCGATGAGGTCTTTGGTCAGGGTCGGCCGGCCTTTGCGCGTGAGCGGCCGCCGGCGCCGGTGTGGGCTGTCGGTGCCGGTGGCGTCGGCCTTGTCGGGATCGTGGGGCACCGTCCGAGCATAACCGCCGTTAAACTTCACACATTGTTGACTTTAATGCCCTACTTACGCCACCCTCACTTAGGTGAGCCTTACCAACACGCATCTCCCCGGATTTCTCCGATGACCCCGCCGACCGCCGGCCATCCGACGGTCGCTCGGGGTCGCGCGATTCTCAGCCTGGTCATCGCCGGCACCGCGCTGGTCGTGATCGACATGACGATCGTGACCAGCGCCCTGCCCGCGATCCAAGCCGACCTCGGCGGAACGCTCGCCGGCATCCAGTGGGTGATCATCGGATACATGATCACCATGGGCGCGGTGACCCAGGCCGCGGGAAGCCTCTCCGACCGCATCGGCCGACGCCGCATCTACCTGCTCGGCATCGCCCTGTTCACCGCCGCGTCGCTCGTCTGCGGCGCGGCGCCGACCACCACGCTGCTCGACCTTGCCCGCGCCGTACAGGGCATCGGCGGCGCCATCTTGATGGTCAACGCGCTTCCCCTGCTCTCTCAGCACCTGGAGGGGGAACGGCGCAACATGGCCATCTCCACCTGGGGCAGCGCGGCGACCGCGGCCGGCCTGATCGCCCCGCTGCTGGGCGGTGCCCTCGTCGACACGCTGAGCTGGCGTGCGATCTTCCTGATCAACATACCGATCGGTGTCGCGGCCTTCGTGATCTGCCTGCGAACACTTCCCGCCGACATCTCCAGCCGGGTCGCTCACGGCCGGATCGACTGGGCGGGCACCGCGCTGCTGATCGTCTCACTCGCCCTGGCCAACCTGGCGCTGCTTCGTGGCGAGGACCAAGGCTGGGGATCGGCGGCGACACTGACGCAGCTCACGGTCGCGGCCATCCTGCTCGCCGCCTTCCTCCTTCTCCAATCCCGGGTCGGTGCGCCCACCTTGGACCTCGCCCTGTTCCGCAGGCCCGCCTTCACCGGCGCCGCCCTGGCGGTCTTCATCTCCCGCGTCCTGACCATCGGCGGCACGGTCTACTTCGTGCAGTACTTTCAGGGGTCGTTGCACCTGAACCCCACGCAGAGCGGCCTGCTACTGACGCCCGTCTTCCTCGCCCAGATGGCAGCGGGCATGCTCGGAGGCAAACTCCTGAGCCGATTTCCCTCCGACCACGTCATCGCCGGCGGCTACGCCTGCAAAGCGGTCGGCGCCACCTTACTGGCACTGGCCTTCACTCCGACCATCTCACCGTGGCTCCTGACCGTTCCTTTGCTCATCTGGGGCATCGGCGGCGGCATCGCCGGCGCACCCGTGATGGCCGTCGCCATGAACGTCACCGACAAAGAACGAGCCGGCATGGTCGCCGGCACGATCACCAGCCTGGCCTCCATCGGAGCCGGCATCGGCACCGCCGTCCTCGGCGCCATCTACACCACCCGCATCGCGGGCATAGTCGCCGCCGGACCGTCCCTGCCCGCCGCAGCACGCGAGGCCGTCCTCGCCGCCGCCGCCAATGGCGATATCCAACGCGTCCTCGACCTCACCCCCGCCACCGCCCGCGCCACCATCGAAGACCTCCTCGGCAACGCCATCGCCTCCGGCGCATCGGCCGTGCTCTACAGCTCCGCAGGCCTGGCCGTCATCACCATCGCGCTGGTGCTGACCCTCATCGGCAAACGCGACCTCCCTCAACCCGTAGCAGGCGGGCAGTAGGGGGTTGACGAGCATCCGAATGAGAAGTCGCGTTAGCGCGGCTTGGCGTGACATTCCGCTCGATTCGCCCGACCGTGGCGCGGGGGCTAGATGATCGATTCCAAGGGGTCGTGTAGTTCACTGGCAGACGGATAGCCTGCCCGGATGTCTTCGTTGAACCTGCGTCACTCAGTCAGGGCGGTCGTTCTCGACGAGCACGACCGCATCCTGCTGTGTCGCTTCGCCATTCCTGAGCCGGCCGGCACGGTCGTTTGGGCCGCTCCCGGCGGAGGGGTCGAGCGCGACGAAACCCCGCTTGCCGCGCTGCGCCGCGAGCTGCATGAAGAGGTAGGGCTGGCGTTCGACTCCGACCCGCCGCATGTATGGCACCAGCGGGTCGTCGCACCCGGTCACGCGGCAGGCTACGACGGCGTGGTCAACGACTACTTCCTGATCCGCACCGCATCGTTCCAGCCCCGAGGTGCGATGTCCGACGACGAACTCGCCACCGAGAACATCGACGGCTTCCGCTGGTGGCGGCTGCGAGACATCGCCGACTACCGCGGTGCCGAGCTGTTCTCGCCCCGCGACCTCGCCTCACCGTTGGCCGCGCTGATCGCCGGCGGGGTTCCGGGCAGACCGGTGTCGCTTGGCCTGTGAACCTCGCAGCCCGGCCGTCGATGGCGAGAAATGCGATGTGGGGCAGCAGGACGATCACCTTGTCGCAAGGACCGGCGGCGGGCACGGCGTTCGTCCAGAACCCCACAAGATCACATGGCAAGCCGGGCGACTCCTAGCCGTTGGTGGGGAAGCCGAGGTTGACACCGCCGTGGCTCGGGTCGAGCCAGCGGGAGGTGGTGAACCGTCAATGACAGGTCGCTGTGATCATCTGATTCTGTTCCAACAGGGCTCGTGACTCGCGATCCACCGACACGATGTCCATCCTTCGGGGCTGATCGGCCCGCCTGCTGGGCAAGGAGTACTCCGCTCACGTCCGCAAGTACCTGTGGGGCGGCCGTTTCCGGTCGCCGTCCTACCTCGCCGCCTCCTGTGGCGGCGCACCCTTGAGCATCATCAAGGAGTACATCGAAAACCAGAAACGCCCGGACCAACGACCAGACGTTCACAACCCC
>NZ_JBEOZN010000156.1:0-21182 GCF_040298085.1 Streptosporangium sp. NPDC001681
GCCTGGGACATGTCCGCCGTGGCGGAGAACGTGACCATGGTGGTGTCCGAGCTGGTGAGCAACGCGATCCTGCACGGGAAGGCGCCGATCACCCTGGCCCTGTTCCAGTACGGGCGGGTCGTGCGGGGGGAGGTCACCGACCACAGCGCCGGGTGGCCGAACCCGGTCCCGGCCGGTCCGGATGAGGAGCACGGTCGCGGGCTGGCGATCGTCACGGCCTACGCCGATCGCTGGGGCGTCGTACCGGCGTCGGAGGGCAAGCCAGCGGACGGCAAGACCGTCTGGTTCGTCTGCGCGGAGTGGAGATCCCGGTGAGCGGCCCGCTGTCCATCCTGGAGTTGCCCGACGGGGTGCGCCTCTGCGCGGGGTGCGGCACCCGCATTGTCACGCTGGCCGCCGCGGTACGCCTGATCTGGGCTGACGTCACCGACGACAAGATCTCGGCCGAGACCGTCGAGCAGATCACCGCGCCGGTCGCCGACATCTGGGTCGACGTGCTCTGCAACCCGTCCTGCCCGTCGGGCGACCACGAGCGGTACCCGGGCTGACTCGACGCCACCACACCGGGCGGCCCTCCCCGTCCGGTACCGGCCGCAGGGCGCCACCACCTCGTCTCTGACAAGGGGTCAGAGGTTCAGCCGCTGAGGTCGGCTTCGATGTCGCTCATCTTCCGAACCAGTCGCATGTTCCCCGGGACACGGATGAATCCGTACTTCTCATAGAAGCGCGCCGCCTCCTCGTCGAGGGCGTCGACGACGACCAGGCGAGCGGCCACGCTCCGAGATGACTCCAGGGCTGTGCTGAGGGCGTGGACGAGCAGGCGACCGCCCAGGCCGCCGCCCTGCAATGTTTTGTGGAGTGCCAGTCGCGCCAGGATGACGGCGGGAATCTGGCTCGGGCCGCCCCGGCCTGCCCTGGAAGGGATTTCGTCTTTCTGCAGCAGATGGCCGGCAAGGGAGTAGTAGGCGACGACGTCGTGCTCCCCGTCCGAGGTCCACACGAAAGTACGGGCGGTGCGGTTCCGTTCAGCCTGCAGGGCTGACGTGCTCAACCAGAAGTTCAGTTCCTCCTTCCCGCAGTCGAACGAATCCATGTGGTGCTGCTGGTTGAGCGGCTGAGGGTCATACACCGTTACTTCCTTTTCGGAATCTCTCGGCTCTCCCGGGCGGCACGGGTCAGTGCCTCGTTCCGCTGTGGGGGTGCATCAAGTGAGTCGATGATCGCCTCGAAGAAGTCGGGGGGCACCACGGTGATTCGTTCATGGCGCATGACCTCTTCGGCCGCATCGAGAGCGGCGTGCAGAACGAACCCGGTGACGGTCTCCCGTCTGGCGCGGGCGGCCTGTTCGATCAGGTTCTTGTCTTCCGTGCTGATGCGGACTTCGAGTCGGCTTCTGGTGTCGTGCCTGGGGGAGGCGGTGCTGCCTGGCGCGGGACGGGTCATAACTGCTAGCTCCTCCACAGCGGGAGTCGGCGTTGCGCCGACACCGGTCGGGCGGTCGGCGCCGCAGTGCGCGGCGCTGTTCAACCGCGGGGAGATCACTCCCCGCCGCTTAGGTTTCGTACGGACAGTGTCCGTACAGGTTGGCTGGATGTCAAGCGGAGTCCAGGTGTTCCGGGTGGACCCAGGCCCCCTCGAACGCCCGACTCGGCCGGTATGGCGCGGTGGCGTTTGGTTGATGAGCCGTGCGAGCAGGGGAAATGAGTTCGGTGGGTCAGGGGGAGGCTGTGGGGGAAGGTTTGTCCGGATGAAAGCACGGCGAGCCTACCGAGAACAGAATTTGCAAGGTGGAGTTTCGGTCGACTGTATCGAGAGCAAGGCGAAAGTCGTCACCGGTCCTGCCGGACAATTGAGGCTTTCCTTGGTCGAACGCGTATGTGTTTGTAATTTTATGCCCCGCTTTCTCCCAGTTTGTCTGAATCTTTCGAACTTCCTGTACAAGGCGCTCTTTGGGGATCCCTGTCAGATAGTAGACTCTAATGACATAGATATCCCCGGTGAGAATGTTCCCTTCATTTGGGATGCATGGGTGATCGGCGAGACTCGTGGGGTCAAGGTCCAGGCCAGGAGTCGGTGTGACTCCGGTGAGGGCCGTGCGGATGAGTTCCTCCACACGGGCGAGAGCCTGAGCCTCGGAAATATTCGGACCATCATTCACCGTCGACTCCTTCACGCAGCCGCTGAGCCAGCCGATCATCGCCAATGCGGTAAGCGCCGCGAGTACACGTAATCGCCGTGCCATGAGTTCCTCTCGCAGTTCACGTGGTTGCTCGACAGCTCACCCGATTTGTGCCTCGCACGATTTTTCGCGACCTATCCACTTACGGAGATAAATCTGATGATCGAAGAAAGGGTGAGAACATTTTCTCGACTTCGTCGGACTTTCCAGTGACGATGCGGCTGATGTTACGTAGAGAATCCGAACGGTCCATCCAGTAGTCGGAGTGGCCACCCTCGCCGGCGCGGAAGCGGGTGGCGCCGAATTCGGGGGAGTCCGGATCTCCGCCGAAGCGCCCGAGCTTGGCGACAGGGTCATTGTCGCTGGCCCCGACCCACACATGATCCCTGCCCACGCCCAGCTCGGCGGCCTGCGATGTGCCGACGCCGGGGCTGCCGACGAACACCAGGTCATCGGCGAACGTGCCGGAAGGACGCAGCGTGGCGGCCTTGCCGGTGGTCAGCGAGCCGTAGCTGTGGCCGACCATGGTCAGGCGAGCCGGAACGGCGAGGTCGTGGGTGGCGTGCAGTCCGTCGGTGAAGGAGGCCAGTTCCTGGGCGCCCTTGGCGGCTGCCCCGTCCGTGGCCACCGAATGGCCAGGGGTGACCAGGCCGAGGTCGATCTGGGGAGCGTCGTAGCCTAGCCACGCGATCGAGGCCGTCCGCCCCCCATCGGCCAACCTGTTTGCCGCGCTCCAGGTGAGCAGGGCGCGGTCGAAGTCGGCGGCGCCGACCTCGACCTGGGTGGTGAACCCCGGCACATAGGTAGTGATGTTGTGTGCCCTGTCGGGGTCGCCGTACGACACCACCGCGCGGCCGTGCGCGTTCACCGCGTCGAAGGCGAGCAGCAGCGCCGGGGGAAAGCCGTTCTGGCCTCCCTTGGCGAGGGCCGCTCTCACCTCCTGGACTCTCTTCAGCATGAGGGAAACCCGCTCTCTGGCCACCTCCAACCCCGTGCGTGCCTCTCCGGAGAACACGGCCCACCCGGCTTTCTCCGTGAGACCGGACAGCATCGTGGTCAACCGTTTCTCCTCCTGGTCGAGAAAGGTCCGGTTGAGTCTGTCGCGGGTGGCCGAGGGCAGCCCGTTCAGTGAGCCGACCAGGCCCGGAGCCGCACTGGTCAGCTCCTTCGCGGTGGCCGGACTCAGTGTCTTCCACCAGGCGCTGACCCGCTGTGCCAAGCTCGCGTCTTTTCCCTCCCGCTGGAGTTTCAGTATCCCCTCCAGGGCTTTGGCGTCGCCGCCGCTCGCGCGGGAGAGCAGGTCCCTGGCCTTGTTCGGCGCGGTGTCGAACGCGCCGAACAGCCCGTACGCCGCCGCTCCCGCACCGATCGTGCCCATGGCGAGGAACGGTCCCTGCACGGGAAGCCCGTTCTCGGCGATCGGCGCCACGCGGGTGATGGTCTCCAGACGCTTTCGCAGATCTCTGGTCTGGGTTTCGGCCCAGGCCCCGATGGAGCCGATCGCGGGGCCGGCGCCGGGGGCCACGCACAGCGTCGAGCAGGCGTTCTGCAGTTGGGATCCGGCATCCATCAGCGGGTCGCCGGTCCGGTCGAGTTCTCGGATGAGGAGTTCCATCTGGCCGACGTCTATCCCCCTGAACCCGCCGGCACCCGCGCTCATGCTCGTTTGGAGCGGGGTGATCACCCGTAGCTGTGGGGGAGTGGCCCCGCCCTCGCGCACGATCATCGCGGAGATCTCGTCCAGCGCCGTCTGGAACGCCTGCTGAAGTCGTACGCGGTGGGAGAACAGTTCTTTGGTGAAATAGGATGCTCCGCCACCCACCCAGGTATTGGTCTGCATCACCTGGGACGCCCTGTTCAGCGCGGGTGCGTTGGCCTGCGCAAGCTCAGCCACTCTGCGATATGCCTCGATTGCGTATTTCGCGGTCGAAGTCATATCGGAGGACGTCACCGATGCATCTCATCATGAATACACTTGCTGGTCCATTCTTAATAAGCGAGCATCATTCTCGCTGTGCGCGATCTGCCGGATATCGGCGAACCGATATCCGGCCCACGGTTCATCCGCTCCTGATCTCGGCGCCAGATCTGTGGATATTTGAGTTAGGGATGCGGTGCCGGGCGCAGGGCTCCGCCGGTGAGGCCGTCGCGGGCCGGTGAGGCGGCGCGGTCGCTCAGCTCGGCCTCGCCGAGGACGTGGGGAAGGCGCTTCCGTACGATCGCCGGTCGTCGATTAAGAGGTCTCGCCTCGTACAGCCCACGTATAGGGAAGCCGCCTTCTTGGATCGTGGCTCGTCGGTCTGGCCGATGTTCAGCCGATGACGGCGCTCCACGCGCCGCGCCGCAGGTGGATCGTCCCGTCCGGAGTGACCCGGGCCAGGGCGCCGTACAGCGGGAGTCGCCCATGTCGCAGCCAGTGGTCGCGGACCTCGTCCAGCAGGTCCCACAGGCGACGCGGGCCACCCTGATGCACCACGGGCGGCGCCTGCCCGGTCTGCTCGGCGCGCGCCCATGACCCGTCCGGGTGGAGCATGAGCGCGGTGCGGATGTCACCATCGGTCTCGTGGTGGTGCTCGATGTCGGGCGCGGCGAGTTCCAGCATGGACCGCACCTCCCATGACTCGATCACATCCAGCACCGGGAACCTGCCTGGGCCGACGTCCTCGCCGTCCTCGGTCCGGGCCCGTTCCAGGAGTGTCCGTTCCCTGGGCGGGTAGTCGGCGCCGGCGCGGATGGGCATGAACATGGCCCAGTCTCGCTCGATGCGACCGATCGCGCCGCCGTCCTCGGTTTTGGTGGCGGTGAGGATGATCGACGTGTTCGTGATGGTGGTGGCGAGCCGTCCCCCGGCCGGGAGCGCTGCCAGCCAGGAGGCGGGGACCGGCCGCACCGACACCATGGCGACGATCCGATCCACCGGCCCCGGCAGAGAGCCGGTGGCGTCGCCGGTCACCATGGACGGCCGGTGGCCGAGTTCGGCCAGCCGTTCCCCAGCCGCCTTGACGAGGTAGGCGTCCACGTCGATCGACGTGACCTGGGCCGCGCCGAGACGGGCGCACAGCAGCGCCGTACCGTACCCGGAGCCGGTGCCCACGTCCAGGACGGTGGAGGTGTCCTCGATGGCGGAGTGCTCCAGCATCTGCACGACCAGGGTCGGCAGGGTGGACGAGGACGTCGGTTTACCGATCGGGTGCTCCTGCGGCCCGGCGTGGTCGGCGTGTGACGTGCCGACCCGGGTGACGAGGCTGCGGTCGCTGTAGGCGGCGACCCTCCAGGCTTCCGCGTCGCCGGGGCCGTCCTACAGGGTCCACGCTCCGTTGCCGGTGGCTTTCCACCAGCGGGGTACGAACGTGTGCCGGGGCGTGCCCGCGATGGGGGTCCGCCACGGTGATCCGGGGCGGGTGGCATGCTCGGCGAGCGCGAAGGCGTGCGGGATCCAGTCCATGCTCAGGAGTCTGCTCCCGCCATACCGGCTGTCGCCCCTGTGCGGCGGGGGATGGTGACCGGCAGCAGCACCGGAGGCGGAGTGATGCGGGGGCGAGGTGGTGTGCTGCCGTCATGCTCCAGAGAAAGAGTGACGAAGCCGCAAGGGCTGCGCTGCTTCGTGCACTGAGAACCGAGCCGGTGCGCGAGACTATCCGCACCATCGGCCTTGTGATCCGGGGAGAAGACCCATGCACGTGATCGAGATCCAGAAAGGCGAACTCGTCTCCGAGATCAGCCGGCAGGCGAAGGAGTTGGGCATTCTGAACGGCGCCATCGTATCCTTGATCGGGGCTGCGGATTCGTTTGTTGTCTCCACAATGCCTGCAAAAGACCCAACGGTGGACAATATCGCTGAATACGACATGACCGGCGAAATGACCAGTACCGGTGAGATCGTCGATGGCAAGCCGCATGTTCATGTGGTCATGGGCGTCGAAGGTGATAGGGGAGTTACCGGGCATTTGCACAGTGCCCAAAATCAGCCACTGGTTCGCCCGTGTTTATGTGATGCCCGTCAGCTGAACTTGTCACCCCCGTGCCACTCCCCAGCCAGGGCCCCGGCGTTGATTCGCTATGTCCCGCTTCTTCGGGTTGATCAAATGTTGTAGACGGCGAAGGTGTCGTTGTGATCGAGAAGGTCGCGGCGGGCGTGGGCGATGTTGGCCCGGTCTGCCAGACGGGCGGTGTTGATCGCTAGATTGCGGAAGTCGGCCAGGGCTCTGGGGGCGGTGCCTGTCCTGAGCTGGGAGAGGTCCTCGCGAAACGTTACGTCGCGGACCCAGTGGAGACGATTTTCCACTCCCCGATGCGCGTGTTCGTAATGGTTGAGATGGGCGGGCCTGGCCGCTTCGGCGGGCAGGCTGGTGATGCCGTACACGATCTCCTTGCTGGTCCACGCGCCGCCTGGATCGCCGACGTCGCGGCGGAGCCGGAAGACTTGCGGGCACCTGGGAAGAGGGTGTCGTCTGCTTCGGCGGTGCGGATGCTCCGGCGTTCGGTGCGGTGGTGGCCACGATCACGCTCAACGGCGGTGGTGTCGCTCCATTCGGCGTCCGGGCCGCTCAGCAGGGCTTGCGCGGCGGCGCGGGCCAGCGGCTGGTTTCCCTTCAAAATGAGGATGTAGTGGGCCTCCAACTGCTCGGTGATCAGGCGAGCGGTGGCCTTGGTGGTGTGCAGAGCGTCCAGGGTCAACACCATCCCGCGTCCAGCGCGTCGGCGTCCACCTCGGCCAGGACCCGGCGGAAAGTTCGTTCGCTGGGCACGACGAGCAGGCCGGTGAACGGGTCACGGTAGGCGCCCAGCCGCGCCAGCACCTGCTGGGAGGTCCGGGCGGCCCACTGCCAGATCGCCACGCTGTCGCTGCCGACCACCAGCGTCGCGCACGCGGTCAACGCCAAGATGACCACCAGCCGATGGCGCAGCCCGCAGGCCGAGCGCTGATCGGGCACTGTCGCCAATCGGCGTATCAGTGCCGATTCCACCACGACCGGGTCGGTGGCCAGTTCCGCTTCCCGCAACGCCAGGTCGGCGAGCCGGTCAAGACACGGGACGGAACAAGGGCTGGTCAGGGAAGATGAGGACACGAGCGCGACTCCTGCGGCGATCTTGGGTTCGGAGACCTAAAAGATCACCAGAAGTCGTGCTCTTTCGCATGCCACCTGCCGAAACCCTCAACCGCGCCATACCGCATCAGAACTCAAGAACGCCGGGGCCCTGATGTCATCCCCGCACCGGAACCGTCGCTCACGATGGGAGGGCTGATGGAGCCGCCTCGTATGCGCGCAGATCGGTGAGCAAGGTCGGCAGCAGCATCTCCTCATGGACGGCGAAGTTTCGGCGGCACATCGCGTCCTCAAGGACCGGGTCCCACAGTGTCGGGTTCGGCGAGCCGGTCAGGGCGAGCCTCGCGTCCGGCGGGAGGGTGGCCACGGCATTCCGGTAGTCGTCGGCGCTCATCCGCCACGGCTTCAGACCGGCCGCGAACATGCGGGCCGCGATCGCGACCCCGGGCCAGTCGAAGTCGCCGTGATAGCGAACGGTCACACCCGCGTCCACGAGCCGCCGTAACGCCACCCAGCCCGCGACGGACGGATTACCCGCCGGGCAGACCACGGGGACGGCCACGCGCGCCCTCACCGCCGCCTGCAGGACCTGCGGATTCTCGCACGCGAACACCTGCGTGCCGGGGGCGGCGAGCCGCGCGTCCGCCGCCGCGCCGCGGAGTTCGTGCAGGGTCAGGTGCGTGACCAGCCCCATGTCGGCGCGTTCCCGCATCATCGCCGACCACGGATCGCTCCCTGGTGGTCGCAGGGACCAGACGAGGACGGTGCCCGACACCAGGTCGGTCGCGACTCCCAGGCGCGCCCACAGGTCACGCCGTTCCTCGGCCGTCTCCGGTACGGCGACGCCGAACGCGGCGGCCGCCGCACGCAACACGAGCGAACCGGGGAGCCTGCCGTCGTCGAGGCCGTGCGCGTCGCCAAGGCAGCGGCCGGCCAGCTCCGCGATCTCCCAGCCGGGGTCTCGCGTGATGGGGCCGCCAAAACCACCCGATGCCGAGAGTTCGGCGAGCACGGCCGCGAATTGGGCGACCGCCACGGCGGCCGTATCGATACCGGCCCGGGTCAGCAGTCCCGAGCGACGTATGCCTTCGACGAACGCCGGGGCCCAATGTGTCCGCACGGCTCCGGCGGACGCCAGGGCGGCGTCCAGTCGCGCCCATACGCCGGCCCATGAGGCGTGCGCCTTCTCTTTGACGGCCGCTCGATCCACAAGACCGTCTCCGGTGAGCTGCGCGACGACCGTGACCAGGCCCGCGGCCGCCGCCGAGGACCGGAGGGCCTCGTCGAGCGCGGTGAGGGAGACGCGGATCCGGCCTGCGGCGATGGGCTTGCCGAGCAGGCCGGACAGCCGGTCGGCGCCGTTCTCGTCGAGCGTCACGGTGACCGTTCCCGCCACGGCGAGCCTGCCGCGCTCCAGCTTGCCGCGTACGGCCGTCCACAGGGGAGCGAGGCAGGCGGCGGAGAGGTAGCGTCGGGTGCGTTCCGGCAGCCGAGGCTCGGCGGGCGGGCTCACCGGGCGGGCCGCAGATGACGATTGTGGCCGTCCCAGTGGATGCGGGTGGTCACCGCGGCGGTGCCCTCCCCGCGCCGGATCTCGTAGCAGTCCAGCGAGGGAACCTGCGGATAGAAGCCCCACAGCGCGTGGCCGGTCATCGCGAAGTCCAGATCGAGCCGGACGAGCAGGCCCATCAGCTCTCCGATCGTGCGGTTGTCGACCTTGGCGAAGGCGTCGTCGAGCAGGATGAGCCGGAGCGCGCGGGCCGTGTCCGGCAGGCCGGACAGGTAGGCGTCGGCCGCGGCGAACAACGTCACGTACGACACGAACCGGATCTCCCCTTGGCTCAGTTTGGCCCGTCGGCTGATCTTCCGTTCCTGTCCCTGCGCGGGACCCGTGATGACGACCTCCATCTCATGCCACGACCGGTAGTCCAGCGCCGACTTCAGGTGGGTCGCGTACCCCGCGGTCGGATCCGTGGCGAACTCCTCGCTGACACGGGCGTTGAGCAGCTCGGTCAGCTCGTCCTCCTGCTCGGGGGAGCGTACGTCGCCGGCCGTGGCGACGAGCGCGCGGATCCTGGCGACGGTGGGGCCCGCGGCCTCGGAGAGGTTCCAGCGCAACTTGACCCCGATGCCGTGGCTGGTGCTGATGCCGGCCAGGCTCACGTTCATGGCCTGGATCAGCTCCTTGGCCTGCTTGAGTCGCTGCCGGAGTTCCTCGGCGACGCCGCCGAGGATGAATTCGGTGAAGACGCGTCGTTCGCGGTCACTCAGCGCCAACCGTCCCGCTTCGCACTGATGGTGGAGATCGGCGGCGGCCTCCGACAGGGAGCGCTGGCCGGTCGCGTCGGCGATCGCCGTCAACCGGACGCCGTCCCGCACCGTGGGGATGACGTCGAAGCCGCCGGCGAGCTCGCGTTCCGCCATCTGCTGGGCACGGATCAGCGCGTTCTCGTCGGCGACCTGTCCGCGTCTGTCCAGTGCGGCCATCACGACCCCGACGGCCGCCTCGACGTTGGGGGGATCGATGTGTGTCAACGGGACGTGGAAATGAGGTTGCCCGGTCGCGGCCGCCGCCACTCCGGGAAGCGTCAGCCGGGCGAGAAGCCTCTCCGCCGCCTCGGTGAGCCGGACACGCTCCCGCTGGGCGTCCTCCCGGGCCACCTGCGCCTGGGCTTCGGCCTTGCCATTCTCCCCGGCAAGCTCGGCGGCGCGCTTGCGGGTGGATTCCAGTTCACGACGGCACGCCACCAGCCCCGCCTCGGCGGAGTGCAGATCGGCTCGTGCCTGTTCGGCCGTGGCGCCCACGTTCTCCCTGATCGCGGCCAGCTCCGCGGCCTCCCCGTACCACGTACCCCACTTCTCGGCGGCGGCCACTTCGGCATCGTGTCGTGGTCGCCGAGATGCCCGCGCTCGGGCCACGGCGTTCGCGTGCAGGCCGACACGGTGGCGCAGCTCTGTCAGGCGCTGTGCGGCCGTCCCGCACAGACGTACGGCGTCCCGGAGCCCATCCTGTACCGCAGAGAGCTCGTCAGCGGCGGTCGGCAGGTCGAATTCGGCACATGCCACCCGGTGCGCGGCGAGGGCGGCGGTCCACTCCCGGCGGAGGTCGACAGCGGCCTTGCGCGCTTCGTGGCACATCGGCTCGATTTTTTTCACCCGCTGCCTCGCGGCGGCCGTCAGCGTGTGGGCTGACCGGACCGACTCGCTTGTCGGCGCGGTGCGCAGGTGAGAGTCGAGCGCGTCGCGTTCGTCGTGCAGCGCCTCCTGCTGAAGGGCTCGGTTCTCGGTGGCACCGGCCAGGGCGGCGAGCGAGACGTCGATCTCGGTGAGCCGGGCGGCCCGGGCGGCGGCTCTGGCGGCCGCGCCGATATGCCGGGCCGTCGCCGTCCGGTGGCGACCGGTGAGGGGACCGTTGCCCCAGGCACCCTCGGTGTCCACCCAGGTGGGGTGGTCCTGATCGCCCAGCGCGACGCGGTCGAGTACGTCGCGCACCAGTTCCGCCGGAAGCGCGGACGCGGTCTCGACGACCAGCGCGTCGCTCAGCGGATTCGCGGCGAGGGGGCCGGTTGCGCGCAGCAGGAGCCGGCCGTCCGGGGCCGCGAGACCGCTGCCCGTGATCGTGGCCGTCAGCAGTCCCGAGGCGAGCAGGGCGCCCTCAAGACCCGCGCGTTGCCCCTCGTTCAGCTGGGCGGCGAAGTCGACGGCACGCCACAACGGCACCTCGTCGCCGCCCACCTTGCGTGTCCAGTGCGGCAGGGGCGGATCCGGATCGCGCGCGGCGAGCAACCCCTTCCGCTCGTCCTCCAGCACCTGCCGTCGTTCCCTGTCCGCCCGGTCCTCGGAGTCGAGCATGGCGAGAGCGCGGGAGAGCCGGTCGTGAACCGCGTCGGCGGCCGGCCTCACCACGTGGTCGAGCGCGGTGAGCAGATCCATCGTGTCGTCGCCGACGAGCGCGCCGGTGTCGTCGAGCACCGGCCGGAGAGCGGTCGCCGCCCAATCGACGCCGCTCAGCAACGTCCGGGTCCGCTCACCGGTTATCCAAGCCGTCCAGTCACGCGCGAGAGCGAGCGCGGCGGCGTCTCTGGCCCTTTCCTCCCCCTCCGCCTCCGTCACGGCGTCGGTCAGCCGCTGTTCGGCCTCGGAGGCTTTCCTGTCGGCCGATTCCACATCGCGTGCCTGTTCGTCGAGACGGCGCGCCTGCTCCAGGCGCGTGCCCGCGTGCGTACCACGTTGTGTCGCCGTGTGGGAGACCTTGTTCACCTGGTCGACAGCGCCGCCCAGGTCCGAGGGGGTCGTCTCCAGGCGCGCAGGGACCGGGCGGGTGAGCGGCTCGGGTTCGGTGTGTAGACCGAGCCTGACCATTTCCATGGCACCCGCTTCGCCGTCGGTCATGACGCAGGCGACACCGGGCATGGTGGCGCGTACACCGGCGCCCAGCAACGGATCCCGCGTCTCCTCGATGGCCTCCGCGGCGATGCGGGCCGCCTCGACGGCCTCGCGGGCCCGCTCGTCGGCTCCCGCCACCTTGCCCGCCTCGTCGATCCGGGCGGCGATCGCCATCCGGATCGCCAACTCGGCGGTACCCCCGAGCGCCTGGACCTTACGCTCCCGCTCGTCGAGATCACGGACGGCGCCGTACGCTTTCGAGGCGCGGATGCCCTCGGCGCTCCTGCGCAACTCCTCCTCGTCAGTCGCCAGCTCCGCCGTCTTGGCCTCGGCCTGCATGTGCTGCTCGGCCAACAGCACATGGTCGTCGTGCAGCTTTTCAGCACGCCGTTCGACCTTCCGGACGGCGGTGACGGCTGCCTGGGCGGCGTCGGCGGTCTCGCTCAGGACACCCACGGCGTATCGTCGATAGATGTCGAGGAATCCGGACACCACCCGGTACGCCATCTCCAGCCTCTGCTGAGCGGCGCGCGTCTCGGAGAGGCCGTCGAGCTGCTCGCCCGCTCGCGACAGTGCGGCCTCACTGGGCGGCGGCAACGCGTCGGCCAGGATCTGCGGCAGCCTGCCCTCATCGATCCGATTGCCGACATCCGGGGCCCGAAGTGTCCGCAGCAACTGGAGCAGACCTGCGAAACGCTCCTTGCCCGAATCGCCCGTCAGCCCGAAGACCGTGGCGCGGACGCGCTCACGATGGACGTCCGATGAGTCGGCGATGCGATCCGCGCCTATCACCTCGGCCAGCCCCTCACGCGACAGCGGGGTACGGTCGTCGCCGAGCAGGATCAGGTCGTGTCCGACTCGACATGGTGTGGTGAAATACCACGCTTTCGCCTCGCCGGTGGATTTCGCGAACCGGACCAGTGCCCCCAGCGTGATGTACTCCGGCTCTGCCGTCCCGTCCGAGGTCTCCCCGCCGTCGCCGTGGCGGATGAGCTCCAGCCAGAGGTAGCCAAGCCGGTTGGGCTGCTCCTGCCCACCGGCGCGCATCAGGTCCTCGAGGCGCACGCGGCCGGATCCGGTCGCGTCCATCCTGCGGCGGTCACCGTCGAGGAGGAAGGGCAGGAGCATTTCCAGGGCCCTGGACTTCCCCGAACCGTTGGTGCCTCGCAGCACCAGACGTCCACCCGAGAAGGCGAATTCGGTCTCGTAGTAGTGCCAGACGTTGATCATGCCTGCCCGATGCAGGCGCCACCGATGCGGATGGTGTTGTGGCGGGGTCTGCTCAAGGCCTGCGGACCTGTCGATCACGGAGATCGGACTCGTACGATCCATGGTGGTCATGCCGTCTCTCCGGTCTCGTCGGTGAACAACGGGTCCTGTGTCTCCTGCGGATCGGTGCCGAGCCGCCGCCTGGCGCGTGTCGTGGCCGACACGTCTCGTACGCTGGGTCGGTAACGGGCGGCGGCCGGATGAACGACCACTCCCTCGGTCACGACGGTGGCCAGGCCCACGGACGCCAGCAGGTGAACGACCTCGTCCCGGAAGCGGGTCGGATCGTTCACGATGTCGCTTCGCCATGCTTTAGCGTGGCGAAGCGCGAGATCGCTCAGTCTGTCGTCGACGACCGGCCACGGCGCGAGCACGCCCGTCATGGTCCGGCCGTCGAGGATCACCTGCCCGGCGGTCTTCGGTTCGAGGACCTCGATGAGTGCGTCGAGGAGAAGCAGCGCGGCCTGCCGCACGGTTCCGGTGCCGGGGAAGGCGACATCGGTGAGTCGTTCGTCCGCGTCGTACGCGAGGGCGCCCTCCGCTCTGACTTCGAGACCCAGGCCGAAACTCTCGTCCAGAACGCGGGTGAGCTCGGTGCGCTCCCTGCTCAGCACGTCGCGCTCGGCTTCGCTGAGATCCCCGCGATGCACCACCGGGTTCTCCACCAGCTTGCGACGGAGGGAACGACGGGGCTGGTCGGGCAGGTTCGGATCGTCGGCCCACAGGAGTTCGGGACGCGCGAGCGGGTAGAGGGGGCGCGCGACCAGGTGCGGCAGCAGGCTCCGGTTGACGGTCAGCAACGCCTCTTCGCGGCGCTCACCCCATGCCACCACGCTTCCGTCCGTTTCCGTCAGCACACCCCAGGCGAGCAGGAAGTCGATCGCGGCGACGAGGTCGCGTCGTTCGGCGAGTGTGTCGTCGATCGTGATGCCCGTGGCGGCGGCGTCCGCCCGGATCTGCTCCACGAGCTGCGACACCAGGACCTGTTCTCCCACATCCGACGCCAGCAGGCCGGCACAGACCAGGGCTAGATAGGCGTAGGCCCGTGGCGTGAACTCGCTGCCGGAGGGGCGACGAGCGGGACGGACCGGGGCGTCGGGTGTCAGCGGTGTCTTGACCAGCCGGGCGAAACCGGTCTCGACCACCAGGGCATAACCCAGCGATCTGGCGAAGGTCGACTTGAGCGCGCCGGAGTGCTTGCGTACGAGGGCGAGCTGCTCAGGGTGCCGATGCGAGGTGAGTACGGGGTCGGCGAGAAGAGCACGGGCGGCGATGCGTCGCTCGTCGGCGTCGTGGGCTGCGATCGTCATCCCTCAGTCCCCGTCTGGTCGTCATCGGCCATGGCGACGTCGGTGAGCGAGGTGACGCTCAGGCCCAGATCATGAACGGTGAGCCGGCCGTCATCGGAGTACACGCGGGTTATGCCTCCCGGGCGGGGCACGGCGACCAGAGCCAGGTCCAGGTCTGTGTCCACGGACGTGACCGGACCGGTCAGATCCGGTGTGACGGCCAGTAGATCGGAGAGTTTGTCCAGCAACAGCTCGCAGGCCGCACGGGTGATCCTGGCCTCGCTCAGGTCTCCCACGGCGATGAGCTCGGCCGCCGCCCCGGCCTTGCGGGCGACCTCCTCGTCCGCTTCCGCCAACAGCCGCTCACGGTCGAGACCCGGGTCGGGAACGCGTGCCGTGCGCCCCCGCGCCGCGCGATCACCACGTTCCCGCAGCGATACCGGTACGTCGACCGGGCCGGCGTCCCACCACGAGGTGCTCGCCGTGGCCCGGCCGCCGACTTCGTCAGGGCCCATGAGCAGGTGCCGGGAGGGGTAGGCGCCGAACGCCGCCGCGAAGATACGGTGCGCCTCCTCGGTGTCGGCCTCGGCGAACCATGTCGCGAGACGAAGGAGATCGGCACGCCTGGACACTCCGGTGCCCGCGGCGGCCAGCATGCGCTTCGCGTTCGCGAGGAGCTGACCGAGTGCCTGCTCCGCCGCCGCACGCAGCTGAGCGGGCCCCGAGCGGCCGTCCCTGCCGTACCACGCGGCCAGCTCGGTCCACTCGGCGGCAGTCCGGCCAGGCGAGCGCTCGGCCGGGCTGCCATCAGGACCGGTCAGTCCAGGAAGCGCGGCGAGCACCGCGAGAAGCCGGTCAAGATCGGGAAGTATCCTGTCCAGCCGGTCGGCGACCGCGGGCGCGTGCCGGGCGACATCGGCTGATATGAGGTCGACGTATTCGAGGAGCAGGGTTTTGAACGCCGCGTACTCGGCTCCCGCCAGGTCATATCGGGACATGACCTGATGAAGATAAGCGTAGAAATCTCGCACGCTTTCGGTGAAAAATCGCTGGTTGTTGAAGACAGTCGTTACATCGGCGGCCAGCGTTTCGGCGTCCATCCGCCGGCCGCCCGAGAGCCGCGCCAGGATGTGGTCGAGGATCTCGGCTGTGCTCCCGAGCAGCTCACGGGCCACCTCTCGCGCTCCGTCGGTCGCGGAGAGCAGCTCCTCGACCTGCCGGTGTGCCCTGCCGCCGAGTTTCGAGATCTGATATCGGGAACGGGAGCGCAGCCACTCGGATACGGTCGCCACCCGGGCGTCGCGCACCGATCGAACCAGATTTCCCCATGATTCGAGTCGTCGGCATCGGTCTTCGACGTCGTCCGCCGACAGCGTGATCCCGGCCTCCTCCAGCAGCGCGGCGGCCTCCGTGGCTGACAAATCCGTGAGCAAGGTGTTGGTGAAGAGCCGCATCAGCGCTACGTACTCATGGGCGTGCTTGTCGGCGGTCGCGTACCGATAAAGGTCTAGTCGCGCTCGCGCCTCCGCCGGAAAATCCTTCGGGTCGTCCAGCTCCATGTCTCACCCATCTTGTGTGTGATCAGCACAAGTCATCACTCGCCGAAGAGTATCCGCCTACGTTATGCAGATACTCCGCCATTTTTGAAAAGCCGGCCCCATCTATCGTATTCGAAAATATTGTCGAGACGGGCCGGGTGAACGCCACTCGGTAAGCCGAAATCCCTCGCGGGACTAAGGATGCTTTCGGTGACCAAGTGGGCAAATGGGGGCAAAGGGGGATTTTGATCTTTACGGCACGGGTGCCGCAGCTTCGAGTATTATATTTCGTCATCTTTGACTGTTTGGCCGAAACGCCTAATCGTGGTGTTTTTGCGGCGCGTTAGCGCAACCGTTCGATTGTTATGTCGAGGGGAAGGGTCTCCGCCGGTCAGGTCGGTGTAGGTAGAGGTGGAGCCTGCTGGCCAAGAGCACAGAGGCGAGGGAGAAACGCCTTCTGGTCAACCCTGCGTAACGTCCTGCGGGACACATGAAGATGTGTAGGGGACAAGATTACGCGGAAGGGGCCCATGTGGATCGGAAGCAGGGCGTGGTCGTGTGCCGTGCGACACGCCAGGTGGTCGACAACGGTGTTCTGACCGGGGAGTCGTCGTTCGCTCCCGGCCTGCGCGCCTGGACCCCCGAGGTGGCGGACGAGTTGTTCCGCCGGTTCGTGGAGAACTTCGACGAGTCCTCTGACGAGTTCCTGGTCAAGCTCGAACGGCAGATCGCCGAAGGCAGCGACGAGGCGATCGTGCTCGCCGCCGAACTGCTCTATCTCAACGTCATGCCGCTGAGCCCGGCCACGATCGGTGTCAATCGTAAATTCGAGATCCTGGACAGCGTGCTTTCGTGGGCGTCCTTCCCCGTGAAGGTGCCCGAAGGGCTGGCCGCTGCGGCCTCACCGGGTTTCATGAAGGGGGGCCAGGCGTTCCTCAACTACCGCTGGGCCCAGTTCGCCTTCCTCATCCGCCTCACACGGCTGCTGGTGAAGCTGTCGCCCGAGGAGCGGGAATCCGCTCTGCGGGATCCGTGGCGCTTCCGGGAACTGGCCGAATCGGTGCTCACCGACTACGACGGCAAGTCGCGGGCTCGCGCCCAGTTCCACGTGCTGCTGTTCCTGCTGTTCCCCGATGTGTTCGCCCCCGTCTCGGTCGAGCGCAACAAGCAACTCATCCGTGACGCCTTCACCGACCGGCTTGCCGAGCCGACCGGGGATCTCGACCGAGACATCTACGCCATTCGCCAACGGATCGAAGCGGAACACGGCGGACAGTTCAGCTTCTACGAGGAGCCCTGGCGGTCTCGCTGGGAGCCGCCTCCGCCACCGCGGCCGCAGAAGGGCTGGCTGGTGCGCGGGGCCAACGTCGACGGCGTCAACGCGATCCCGCTGTGGTTGAGTGAGGGCTTTTGCTCGGTCAGCTTTGCGGACATCGAACGACTACCGGCCGGCGCGTCCCGGCAGCAGGTCAAGGAGGCTGTCGCCGCCGGACTCCCCGACGCCAAACAAGGCGCGAAGGATGCCGCGACCGGGCAGCTGTGGCGGTTCCTCAGCGGCTTCCAACCTGGTGATCTCGTCGCGACCGTCGACGGTGACGCCGTCTATATCGGTACCGTCACCGGTGACGCTTATCACGACGAATCCGCCGACCGTGGCCTGGCTCGCCGCCGCGCGGTCGAGTGGAACCCCGTCGCCATGAGCCGCCAGGCCCTCCCCGAGGAAGCCCAGGCCAAGCTCAAGACCACGATGACGATCTGCGAGCTGACCAGCGTGATCGCGGCGTTGGCCACCGGCGCCGGACTGGAGGAACAGCTCACCGACGAGGTGCTGGCCCGGGACGAGACCCGCGACCTGATCGTCCCGGCACTCACCCAGATGTTCGCCGACGACCTGCTCATGCCGCTCAGCTGGCTGCGGGAGACCGCCGACCTGCTGACCACCAAACGACAGATGATCCTGTACGGCCCGCCCGGCACCGGCAAGACCTACCTGGCCACCAAGCTCGGCGAGGCTCTGGCCGGTCCTGATCGCACCAGCCTGGTGCAGTTCCATCCTTCCTACGGGTACGAGGACTTCATCGAAGGCTTCCGCCCTCGGCTCGGCGAGAACGGCACGATCGGCTTCGACCTGGTGCCCGGCCCGTTCAAGAACGCCGTTGAGGCCGCCGAGAAGGAGCCGGATCGGCCGTACGTCCTGGTCATCGACGAGATCAACCGCGCCAACCTGGCCAAGGTGTTCGGCGAGCTGTACTTCCTGCTGGAGTACCGGAACCACGAGATCACCCTGCAGTACTCGCCGGACGAGCCGTTCAAGCTGCCCAAGAACGTCTTCGTCATCGGCACGATGAACACCGTCGACCGCTCGGTGGCACTGATCGACGCGGCGATGCGCCGTCGGTTCGTCTTCCGCGCCCTGACCCCTGACCGGCCCCCGGTCGACGGGCTGCTACGCCGCTGGCTGGAGCGCGAGCGCCTCCCCGTCCTGCCCGCGCTCTTGCTGGAGGAGGTCAACCGCCGCCTGAAGGACCCGGACCGCGCCGTCGGCCCCTCCTACCTGATGACGCCCAGCGTGGCCACCCGGCGTGGACTGGAGCTCATCTGGGCGGCTGAGATCCTGCCCCTGCTGGAAGACCAGTTCTACGGCAAGATCGACGACATCGAGACCGAGTACGGCCTAACGGTCCTGCTCGCCGCGCTCGGCCACACCCTGCCGTGACTTTGCATCTCCACCTCGAAGAGGCCACGGCCGAGCCGCCCCGGCCCTTGACTCCGGCGCAGGTCGCCACGCTGGCCACAGTTCCCGACCTGGTCGCCATCACCCCGACCGGGGGCGGGCTGTGGCGGCTCGCCGGGCGCCAGCGGGTCGGGACCGTACGGCTGGGCCACGGCGACGGCGCCGTCGAGATGCGCGTCCGGCCGAAACTGCCGGTGCGGCGGCTGCTCGGCCTGCTCGAACGCGACGACATCTGGCAGAACCGCGAGATCACCGCCGCTGCCGACGACCTGCTCGTCCCAGCGCTGACCACCGTGTTCGCCCGTGCTGCGGAGCGTGTGCTTCGCGGCGGGGTTCTGCATGGTTATGTCCACCGCGAGGACGCTCTCACCGTCGTGCGAGGCCGGATACGTACCAGCGCCCAGCTGAGCCGCCGGATGGGCTTGCCCACCGCGATCGAGGTCGCCTACGACGACTACCTGGCCGACATCCCCGAGAACCGGATCCTGCTCGGCGCGATCGAACTCGCCCAAGCCTTGCCTGACGTCGCGGGCACCACGCTCGCGCTGCTGCGACATCTGAGCGCGCGGCTGGTCGGCGTCGTCCCCGTCCGCCCCGGAGCGCCGCTGCCGCCATGGCGACCGACCCGGCTCAACGAGCGATATGTCCCCGCGCTCCGGCTGGCCGAACTGCTCCTTTCCGGAGCCTCACTTCAGCAGGAGGGGACGCGGGCGATACAGATCGACGGGTTCATCCTGAACATGGCCCAGATCTTCGAACGCTTCCTCACCCGGGAACTCACCACCGCGCTCCCGGCGTACGGCCTGCGCTGTGCCGCCCAGCAGGGGCACCGGCTGGATCGGCAGAGGCGAGTGCTCTTCCGGCCCGACATCCTCGTCCATCGCGACGGGCGGCCCGAAGCGGTCGTCGACGCGAAATACCGGACGCTGGACGGTGCTCCGTCGATGGGGCATTTGTTTCAACTGATCTCTTACTGCACCGCTCTCGGTCTCACCGAGGGGCACCTCGTCTACGCCTCCGGGACGCCGTCAGCGGAGCCGTACCAGATCGAGAACTCGGATATCAGGGTGCACATACACGTCCTGGACCTCGATCAGGAACCTGCTGACCTGTCGAACGCCGTGGCTACGTTGGCCGGGCGCTTGACGGAACGTTCCGGACGATCAGCCATGGCGACCGGATCGAGCCCGCCGGCCGACGAGATCGATCCGGTCTCCGGTGTGCGGATGGGAACATGACAGCGAATCTTGGACAGGGGCAGGCGGTGGCGGCTGAGGGTACGCGCCGACATCCCCGACCGGGCCGCCATGTCCTCCGGGGCAGCGGCCGGTCGAGATCGGCGGTTATCCAGTCGAGGAGTGGGGCGAGAGAGCCGGGGACCGGCTCGGTCGTCGGCGGCGCGGGGTATTTCCTTGGTTCCGTCGCTGCCGCACCGGACGCCGAAACAGCGACGGTGCCGAGGAGAACCTGCGAAACACGCAGTTCCTCTGTGCTCAGCCGCAACGGCTCCAGTCGCTCTTCCACTCCGCGGGAATGCGCGGCGAAGTGATCCACCGTCCGCGGCCGACCCTCGGGGGCCGTGGACGGCGGGTTCCGCTCACCTCGATCCGGGAACGACTCCGCCCAGGTAGGTGGACTCCTCCAGCAGTTGCGGCGTCATCGTGATCCCGGTGAGGCGCTCGGCCATGAGGAACGCCGGCCCTTTGCGGGGATCGGTGTGCGGTGGGTAGGTGGAGCCGATCCGCTCCATGGTCTCTGCGAGCTCGTCCGGCATCTCCTCCGAGTAGCTTTCATGGTGCCTGAACATGAACTGGATCTTCCCGTCGTCGATCCAGTGGAAGTAGTCCATGTCGTCGACGTCGAGGTAGAAGTGGGAAACGAGGCGGGTGCCCGCCAACAGCGGCATAATGATCTCTTCGGTGACGCCAAGCCCACTGTAGGCCTCGACGAGGAGTACCCAGTCTCCAACGGCGACGGCACCGAAGGTTTGCCGCCGGATCAGCTCATCAAGCGTCACGCGAGAGCAGTCTTCAACCCGGACGCCGAGCCGGGTCACCACTTCCTCAGGCGTCAGGCCGCGGACGTAGGTGAAGCAGTAGGCATCCGCCAGGTTGGGGAAGCGCTCGGGGGAGAACCAGGAGTAGTCGTCAGGAGTCGCGATCATCCCGTCATGCTCGCAGCACCCACCGACGCAATTGAGTGCCCGCACCTGCGACCTGTCGATCACCGCCTTGGACCAGTCCAGCCGGTCAGCGGTGTGCGGCTCGGCCGGCCTCTAGGGCTGCCCAGGGACTCGGTGACGAGGTGGTCGGCCTGGTGCTCGTGGTCGGGCCACGTGCCTTGGCTGATCCGGATGGTCTGGAGTCCCACCGCGCGGCCCCAGGCGATGGTGGTGAGGTTGTCACCGACCGTCCACCCGTCCTCGGCCAGATCCACTCCGCGAGGCCGTGGCCACCCTGATCTTGTTCGAATAGCCCGAATCAGAGGAATTCGGGGCAAATGTGATCTTAATGTCATAAAGATCCACGATCGTGGAGGAGTGCGAACGTGGCTCAGTGATCAAGTTAGGAAGCGGCTGGGTACGTTTGGCCTGATTGTGCCTTCCATCGCGCAGTGTGCCGTGGGCGCCGCGCTGGCCTGGATTGTCGCCGTTCATCTGCTCGGCCACACCCATCCCCTCTTCGCGCCCATCTCCGTGATGATCTGCGTGGGTGTGGGGCTCGGTCGGCGGCTGCGCAG
>NZ_JBEOZN010000157.1:0-21053 GCF_040298085.1 Streptosporangium sp. NPDC001681
TGTGGATCTCCCTGTCGCGGGGAGATCCACAGGACACGCCCCAGCGAGCGAGCAGGTCGATCACGCCCGTGGTGCCCTCATCGCCGTGGCCGTCAGCGAGGCGGCACTCCATCAGGGCCATGGCGACCGCGTGGAGGCCGGGGGCGTACGTCTGCGGAATCGACGAGGCGATACGGGATTACGAGCCGTAGTGGCTCCCCACGCCGGCGGTCCCGCCGCACACCCCGTCCCCGGGCGTCACCGGTCGTCGAGTCGTTTCCTGGCCTGTGCCTCCCGCATGGCGTCCTCGATGCCGGCCTCCCGGGAGGCGTCGGCCATGCCCCGCCGTACCACGAGATCCTGACGGTGCGCGTCCAGGTCGTCGCGGTTGCGGCGGCGCCGCTTGGTCCGGCGCAGTTGGGTGTCGTGCGCGTCCGCCCGGTCGGACAGCAGCACCGCCAGCCGGAGGTCGTACATGGTCGGGCGGCTGAGCAGCTTGGTCAGCACCGGTGAGCAGTCGATCAGCAGGAACAGCAGGGTCAGGAAGATGTGCCCGAGCAGCACCGCCGGCTTCTCCGCCGAGAGTACGTTCAGCGTCTCGATCTTCTTCAGTAGGTCCGGCCTGGACGGACGGTTGCGCTGCTGCCGGGCGACCTCCTTCTCGGCCGCGGCGACCACGGCGGCGTCGTAGTCCTTGCCGGAGTCACGCGCGGTGTCGGTGAGCCGCCCGATCTCCTCGTTCAGCGCGGCGCGCCTGGCGTACATCTGCTGGATGCCGCTGCTCCGCTCGTAGTCTTCGGCCTCCCGGGTCAGCCGCGCGCATCGCGGTCCCTCCCCTACCAGGCCGGAGAACCCGCTCTCCGAGCCGCCCGCGCCCGCGCACTCCAGCCTGGCCAGCCGCTGTTTTCCGGTCCAGATGCCCTCGGTCCGCTTGATCGTGGTCTCCAGGCGGCCCAGCTCGCGCTGCTTGGTCGTCAGTGAGCCGGTGTCGTTCGGGGCGGCGACGGGCAGCCGGTAGTTCTCGCAGGCGATCGAGACGGTTCCGGGGGCCCCGGCGGGCGAATGGCAGGACAGGTACGCGCTGAGCAGGTCCTTGTCCGCCTTCTGCTGGTCCTCCCCGATCCGCTGGACGATGGTGGGCTCGAACACCCTGATGGTCAGCGGCTCCGCGATGATCACACCGACCACGGCCGAGATGAGGAGACGGGGGAGCAGCAGCCGCCTGCGGCCCCGCCCGGTCACCCCGTTGAGGCTGATGACCAGCCAGGAGTCGAGGATGCCGATGAGCACGCCCCACACCAGGGCCAGGCTGGCGATCACCGGCCAGGGGGCGTCGAAGACGTCGAAGACGGCGTATCCCATCGACACGGCCGCCATCGCCGCGGTGGCCACGACGAGCGCGCCCTGCCGGGTGTACTTGGGCCGCTCCTCCGGAACCCTGTCCATGAGGTCCTCGTCCACCCCGACCACCGCGCGCAGGATCCTGCCCGCGCCCCTGCCGCGACCGCGGCCGGGGCCGGACGGCGGGATGTCGATCGGGCCCGTGACGGGACCGGCCGTGTCAATCGCCAAAGTCGTCCACCGCCAGTCCCTCGTGGTCCTCCGGCTCCGGCCGCCGGGGCCGGTCCCGCGGCGCCTCCGCGTCACCGGCGCCGGTCTCTGTCCCGCCCCGCTGCAGCGCGGCCCGCTCCCCGGTCCCGTCCGGGGCGCGGCCGATCGGCCGGCGGTTGGCGGTGATGTCGCTCATCAGCTGCTTCATGAACTGGTCGAGCGGCATGTCGCTCCCATGGCCCTGCTGGGTCAGCAGGCGCAGCACCTCCAGCTGCGCCTCGGCCTCGCGGTCCTCCAACTCGACCTTCCGGTGCCACTCCCGGTCCGCCCGCTCCAACCGCCACGCCCGTTCCCGGGTCTGCTGCTCCCGGTCGGCCAGCTCCCTCGTCTCCTGGGCCGCCTGCTGCGCCCTGAACCTCTCCGCGCTCTCCTCGTGCCGCCGCCGCCGCTCGCCGTCGGACCTGGCAAGCTGCTCGGACGCGGTCAGCTCGCCTTGTACGCGGGCCATCGCCTCCAGCTTCTCCGGGCCGTCCAGTCCCCTGCTCAGCGCCTCCACCTCCTCCAGGTCGAATGCACGCTGGCGGCGGTCGCGCAGCCTGCGCTGCGCGTCGTCCTCGTGCTGCCGCTCCCAGGTGAAGCGCTCCTCATCGACCTGCCGTTCCCGGCCGGCGCGCGTCCTGTCGTCCTCCAGCTCACGCTTGAGGGGTTCCAGGCGTCGCGTGTTCTCCAGCCGGGCCTCCTCCAGTTCGAGCTCCAGGCGCTCGATGTACTGGCGGTCCCTGATCCGCTCCTCCTCGGCCCGCAGCACCTGCTCCCGCTCCTTGCGCGCCTTCTCCTCCTGCCGCCGCTCCTCGCGGAGCTCGTCGGGCGTCAGCAGTTCGAGGCCGCTCAGTTCGAGGTACATGCCGGGCACCACCAGCGGCCTGATCCGGCAGTAGTCGGAGAGCGCGGCCAGCGCGTCGTCCTTGGCCGCCACGGCCCGCGTCACCTCGAAGGCCGCGCCCGCCCGCTGGAGCGTCTGGCATCCGGCGATGTACACCTCCAGCCGTCTCCGCATGTCCTCCGGGCCCGCCTCGACCACGCGCACCGGGTCTCTGACGGTGCACAGGAAGGCGGCCCTGACCGTGAACTCGTCCACCCCGTCGGAGGGGATGCGCAGCTCCGCGGTCACCGGCCGGTCCTGCGTGGTGTCCACGACGCAGTAGCTGGTGGCGTTGTCGAGGTCCTCCTGCCCGCGCCGCCCGCCGTCGTCGGCCCTGACCAGCCGGTCGCCGACCCGCAGGACCACCACCTCGCGGGGCAGGGGGCTCGGGACCGCGTTCGGCTCGCGCCGGTCGCCGCGGCGCAGGAACCTCCGCCGCCTGGTGACCGGTTCGAGCCGGTCCTGGCTGATTATCGGATATGTGACTGTCATCGACGCTCCGGGAGGGCAACAGGCGCCGGTGGCCTGAAGACGTTGAGCAGGATGGAGAGCAGGAGGCGGCCGGTGTCCCCACCGGCCCTTCTGCGGATCACGTAACGCTCGAACCCGGCGCGGAACGGCTCGCGCTCGTGCTCCGGCAGCGCCTCGTGCAACGCGTCGCCGATCATCCTGAGATGCTCCTCGGGCGTACGGCCGGCCGTGCCGACGGCGCACAGCAGGTCGTAGAGGACGCCGAACGCGGCGGAGCGCACGGGCCGGTGGCACAGCGCCACGGCCCACAGGGCCGCCATGTCCGGCAGGTCCTCGGCACGTGCCAGCAGGTGACGGGCCGCAGCGGGGTGGTCGCCGCTCACCCCGAACACCGCCATGACCAGGAGCAGCGTCTTCAGGATGCGCTCCCGCCGGTCGGCCGTCTGCCTGTGCGTGAGCCGTCTGCCGAGGTCGGCGAGGATCGCTCTGGCGTCGGCCGGAGCGACCTCCACGAGCAGGGCGTACAGCTGCGCGAGGGCCACCTGGGCCTCCCCCGGCTCGGGTTCCGTCGTGACGAGGTGCCACAGCCACTTCGTCGCGTCGGCCGGGTAGCGGACGCCCATCTCACCGGCGAAGGCCAGGCAGGCCGCCTGCCTGCGTGCCGGGTTGTTGCTGCGCGCCCACCGGATGGCCGTCCGCACCGCCATCGCGGCGATGGGGTCGTGGGCGCTCATCCACCACACCACCTTCGGCGCGGTCACCCAGGCCCGCGCCCCGTAGGCGCCTTCCGACCAGGGTTGCAGGAATCTCTCGCGAACCGTGTCGAAATGTCCGTAACTCGCGAGGATCGCCAGCCCCCGGGCGATCTGCATGCGGGTCTCGACGTCGGCGATCTGGACGGTCTCGTGCAACCAGGCGAAGACCGGCTCCCAGAAGCGCTCGCCGAACTGCAGGCTCAGCTCGGCCCCGACCCGCTCGTGCACGGCGGGCGACCTGAACACCAGGCATCGCCGCGGCGGACCCGGCACGTCCAGGTCCATGTCGGTGATCCGCTCCTCGACCTTGATGATGGAACGCGCGTCGCGGCGGGGCCGCCGCCCGTCCAGCAGCCGCCGCGCGGGACGCGGCGCCCCCTGGTCACCGGCCCCCTCCTGCTCGGGAGCGGGGACACCGGCGGTGAGCCTGGCCAGGTGCGCCTCGAAGCGCTGCTCCGGCATGCCTTCGAGGAACAGCAGGGCGGCGGCCTCCAGCACCTCCTCGTCGGTGCGGCGCTCGTCGTCGAGCCAGCTTTCGATCTGCTCGGCCGCCCCCATGCCGGTACGGCCGAGCGCGTCCTCCAGTCCGGAGCCGGCGACGAGGTGCTCGGCGAGCCGGACCACGTCGCTCAGCGGCGTCGTCTCCCCTAGCCGTTCGGCCGCCGGCTCGGCCAGCTCGGCGGGCACTCCGTGCGCGGTGAGGACCGCCACCGTCCCCGGACGCTCCCAGCGGAAGTGCGGCACGGCCGCGGACCGGGGGTCTCCCAAGGCGGCCCGGCTGGTGATCACCAGCCAGGCTCCGGCCTCCTGGACGCGCAGGGCGAGTCTGCCGAGCACGAAGTCCGCCGCCTCGGTCTGAAGGTCACCGGCGGACAGTCCGCACAGCAGATAGCCGTTGCCCTCCCGGTAGACCTGGTCGGCGGCGAGCTTGTCCAGCGTCTCGGCGGGTGAGAGCGCCACCAGGGAGCGGGGGGCGGCGGCGTGCAGCATGTTGATCGCCGCGGTGCGGCGGCCGGTGCCGCCCTCGCCGTACAGCACGACCACGCGGTGGGCGCGCAGGCCGGCCAGCGCCCGGGTGTGGAGGGCGGGAACGGCGTAGCGCCCCAACGCGGAGGCGATCTCCACGGCGGGGACGGGGCCGGTCATCCGGCGGCTTGCGGCCTTGGCGACGGGCTCGCCTCCGGCGTTCGCGACGCCGAGCGTCGAGCCGCCGGTGAGGAGCACCGGCCCGAAGAAGCGGTTGAAGACCTGCTGGTCCTGGCGGAGCCCCTGCTGGTCCTGCCCGTACTCCCGCCGGGCCTCCCCCGCCCCCTCGGGGGTTTCGTCCGAGCTCTTCGCGGTGGCCGGCGCCGGCCCGTCGACGGCGGTCAAGGCCGCCTCGGGCCGTTACTGATGCCGATCGTGCCCCCTCGCACGACGACTTTGTCGTTGAACACGTTGGAGACGGCCTGCTCGGCATGGAACTCCTGGATCAGGCGGGCGGCCGAGGCGTCCGCCGCGAGTTCGAGAAGGGTCCGGTAGAGCTCCTCCCTGTTCTCCGGCTCCTCGTTCTGGCCCCTGCCGGAGCGGTGGGCGCGGATGCGGTTCCAGAGGGCGAACAACCCCCTGGCGGCGCTCTCCGTACCCATCGCGCCGGCTCGTTCGAGGCCACCGGTGGACACCGCGCTCCACAGGGTGTCGGCGACCTCGGGCAGGTTGGCAGCGCTCATGTCGATCCTTGCGGTGGTCAGCGGTTGTTGGAGATTCCGATGACGGAGCCGTCGGCTTGGACGGTCTCCCAGAACTGGTTGACGACGACCTGCCGCGGGGCGGCGCCCCTCGGGTCGGCGGGTCCGGCGTCGGCCGGGCCCTCGACCGCCGCTCGGGGGACGTGGATCCACGCCGACTGCTCGAACTCCTTGTGCCTGACCATCACCTGCCGGAAGTCGTCCCCCGCGTAGGTGGTCAGGCCGTACTCGACGGTGTCCTCGTAGACGCGCTGGGAGACCATGAGCGCCAGGTTGGCGTCGGGCGTCGCCTGGAGGGCCTCGTGCAGCACGGCCGAATCCAGCATGCGGCTGACCTCCACGACGGCCTTGCCCGCTATGCCGTTGGCAGCGGGGCTGGTCATTCCGAAATGGACGGCGACCCGGAGTCGAAGTCTGAGCGAGGGATCCGTCCCCTCGTTGTGGCGTCCCAGAAGAACGTTGAGATGGCGCACGAAATCGTCCACCACCTGCGGCTCGGAGCCGTCGTCGGGGATGACGGCGAGCTCGCCGTCGCCCGACGGCTGTCTGAGCCAGGTGTCCCTGTCGAGGCGCGCGCATGCCGCGGCCTCGCTCACGAGCTGCAGGAAAGCGCCCTGTACGGCGAACTGGCGAGAGGAGTCCCCCTTGCCGTAGCCTGCGACGTCGGCGCCCAGAAGCAGTCCCCGTCTGTTCAATCTGTTCATTGCGAATGATCCTCCGTCAAGCGGCAGAGGCGCGAAGTGGGGACAGTTTGCCATGGCTAAGATCCCCAGATGCCTGATTCGTACGGCATTCACGAGAGATATCGCAGCGAATTTCCCGACAAAATCTCCCATTCTCCTCATTCGCCATGAAAGCCGCGGAGAAGCAGCGGGTCGAAGACGATGATCTGCCGGTAGCCGACGCTCACGAGCCCTCTGCCCTTCAACGTCCGCAGAGCCTTGCCGACCGCGTCCTCACGCGCCCCGATGAGCTGCCCCAGCTCGTAGTGGGTCAGACCGATGCCGAGGTCGTGGCCGCCCCCTGGGCGTCGCTGACCGTGCCGCTCCACGAGCTGGGCCAGGACATGGGCGAGGCGGGCCGTCACGCCGTGCTGGGCGATCTCCAGCCGGTGGTGGTTGGCGGAGGACAGCCGGTCAGCGATCATCCGCGTGACAGCGGACCACGCGACCGGGTTGCGGTCGAGGAAGGCCCGGAACACCTCACCGGGGATGGCCCGCGTCAACGTGGGCGAGCAGGCCACCACGGTGGCCGAGCGCGGCCGGTTCGACAGCGGCGCGAGCTCGCCGACCAGGTCACCGCTCACCCTGATGCCGAGAAGGGTCTCCCCGCCGTCGGGCAGCGCGGCGACCACCTTGACGCACGCGGGACGCGAGACACGGGTGGACTGGAGAAGGTGGACGACATGGTCGCGGTCGTCACCCTGCCGGATCAGGATCTCGCCGACCGCGTACCGCCTGACGCCGCCGAGCGCCAGCAGGTCCGTGACGACGTTCGGAGGGAGCCGGTCCAAGAGCGTGTTCGCGGGCCAGGCCCCGCGCGATGACTGTACGGACACGGACACCGAGTCTCGCACGCGAGGACCGCCCCGGACCGCGTCCGCGGAGGCGGCCCATGGGTTCCGTCGCGCCCACGGCCGCGCCCGCCGGGTCGGCTCCCGTGTGTTCAAGCGCGGCCCGCAGGTGAGGTCGTCCCTCCGAGCGCGGAACGACACCGGCACCGCCTGGCGACAGGATGCCGAGCCCCGATCATCGGCTCCCACCGCTCGCGCTCGCGGATTTTCAGACCGAACCGTCCCCGCCCGAGGGGCGAGCCGTTTACCTCAAGGGGTGACCTCAGGTCAAGTGTCCGGAGAACCGGGGGAAGCTCAGCTGACTAACGCCGGGCGCCATCTGCCGAACGGCATCTGGTCCACCTCCCGGCCGGGAGGCTTGACGCATGAAATCCTTCACTCTGGAGTCGCAACGCGGTGCGAGTGTCAGCCACAGCGCGGGCCTGCCGTACATCTGCAACCCGGCCACAGGTGCCGTTAGGCACATTCACCGGCAGCCGCCGGTTGCTCCGTACGCTCCTCGTACGTGATCATGAGCATCCGGCTGCCATCGATGGCACACCCCGGAACGCAAAACGACCTGCGTTTCCGCAGGTCGCTGCCGGATTTCCCCTGGTAGATCGCTGGTGCCCCCGAGGGGATTCTCGAGGTCACTCCGCCGCGGGGTCGTGGCGACGGAGGATGTGGCCGCGCCCGGGGATGTGGTGTCCCGCGAACTCACCGTGCCGCCATCGCCGTCGAGCTCCTCCGCAACGACGATCCCTTGGGCGTCCTTACCGTGAGATGGGACGAACGGCGAGGCGGACTCCCAGGTGGGTATGCATGCCGAGCAGCCACGCCGCGCTGACGTACACCGAGACGGTCGAGCCGCCGAAGATCTGGGCCACCATGGTCACCGGGAACCACATGCCCGCCAGCAGCGGCAGCCACCGCAGCGCTCCCTGGTAGCGGCCCTTGATCGCGAGGACGATGCCCAGGACCAGCATGCCGAGCTGACTGAACGGCCAGCAGGCGTCCAGGATCATCAGCGGCAGCGGGAAATCGTCGTGGGTGGCGTAGCCGAAGGACAGCGCGTTGAGCAGGAACGCGCCGGGGAGCAGCACGAGCAGGCCGGCCGGGATGATCCGGGCCCACCCGTCACCGGCGCCGCGGGTGGCCAGCACCGTCCAGACGAAGGCGAACAGGCCCACGACGAACAGCATCCCGGTGATGGTGTCGAGGGTCTGGATGCCTTCCTCGATCTTGTCCCCGACGATGACGATGCCGGCCGCCCAGGCGGCGGCCCCGACGGCCAGGAGCAGTCCGGCGATCCGGATCCACACCGGGTCCGCGGCGCGTTGGATCGCGACGGGCTCGTTGGGATTGACGTTGCTGGGCACGATGCGACTGGACATTGTGGTGTTCCTCCGTTGCTTGTCGGTGGCAACACGATCTCGGCCGTGCGTCCCGGGCGCCCAGGGAGCGCGGCCACGCGCGCGGTCCCGAGTTGGCCCGGCGTGACCGGGCCAGGCGTCCCGGGGCGGCGGGGACACCGCTCCCAGGCACGCGGACGGGCTGCGTGACACCGTGAGCGACCGTGTCCTCGGAGAGACGCGGCGGTGCGCGGCTCCACGAGATGGTCAAGCAGGCCGGCTGGCACCAACGTCAAGCTAGGTGACCTGTCCGAGTGGGGCGCCTGCCAGACGGGCCTGGTCCCGACCGAGGAGTAGCTCCACAGCTCTCGCTGTACGGCTCGCGCTCAACTCTGAGCGCGAGCCGTATGCTGCCGACATCGCTTGCGTTTATTTCGTTTGTTGCGGATACTGCGAGAAGGAGGTACGGCGATGACAGATGTGCAGGCCAAGCGAGTACAGCCCGGAAGCATCGATGCTGAGATGGCTGGCCGTGCCGTGCGCCGCATCAAGGACTACCTCATGCGATCTCACGAGCAGCCAGTCATCCGTGTCGTCGGCGAACATGATGCAGAGGACCCGCTGATCTTGCCTCGGGAAGCCGTAAGTCTGCTCGCCTTCATTCTCGCCCAGGCGGCCGAAGGGAGGGGAGTGACAGTCATCCCCTCTCACGCCGAGCTGACGACACAGCAGGCGGCGGACATGCTGAACGTCTCGCGTCCCTACCTGATCAAGCTACTGGAGGAGGGAGAGATCCCCTTCCGCCTGGTTGGTAAGCACAGGCGCGTCACATACGAGGACCTTCAGGAGTACAAGCGCCGCGATGACGCCAGGCGTCGTACGGCTGCCGATCAACTTGCCGCGCTAGGCCAGGAGCTAGGCATCTGAGCATGAGCTTTGTGGTGGTCTATGACGCGAATGTGCTCTATGGCAACACGCTTCGCGACCTGCTCATCCGCCTGGCCATGACGGGACGGCTCCAGGCCAAGTGGACCAGCAGGATTCTCGACGAAATGCAGCGTAACCTTGCCGCCAATCGTCCAGACATTCCAGAGGAGAAGCTGGGCAAGCTTCGCCTGCTCATGAACTCCGCAGTCCGAGACTGCCTGGTCGAGGGGTACGAACCCCTTGTCGAAGGGCTGAAGCTACCCGACCCTGATGACCGGCATGTGCTTGCTGCGGCGATCAAAGTAGGAGCACAGGTCATCGTCACGTCAAATCTCAGGGACTTTCCTTCGGAACACTTGGCGCCCTGGGAGATCGAGGCCAAGTCTCCCGATGACTTCGTGCTGGACCAGATCGAGCTCGATGGACGAGTGATCTGGGCCTGTGTTCAGCAGATCGCGGACTCGCGGGTGAACCCGCCGGAGGCCGTAGACGATGTGCTCGACGCTTTGGAGAAAGCAGGTCTGGTCGAGTCGGTCGCCGCCCTCCGAGCTGGTTAGCGGGTCGTCGAGGCTGAGGTGACAGTGAGAATGATTTGCTGCCTGAAGCGAACCGCTACCACCAGCAAGACCTGTTCAGGTGCCGAACGGCTACTGCGGTGTCGGCGGACCGGCGACGCGATGACCATGCGAAATGAACGGAGGGTGGCTCGGCCGCCCCCACCGCGCCATACGATGCGATCCGGTCGGCCGGCCCCTGTGGGGCCGGCGTCGACCAACGCTCACTCACCCGTGCGCGGGCGCCGCCCGTACGAGGCCGAGAGCACGCCGGTCACCGGCCGAGGCCGGCCTCGCGGGCCTGGATGATGGCCTGGGCGCGGTCGGCGACCTGAAGCTTGGCGAAAACGCTGGACACGTTGTTACGTACCGTCTTGGGCGCCAGCGACAGCCGCTCGGCGATCATCCGGTTGGACAGGCCGGCCGCGATCAGGTCGAGTATCTCCCGTTCCCGAACGGTGAGCTGGGGGAACGGCCCCTCCCGGACCGGACGGGCTACGGCCAGCCGGGCGAAGTAGCGCGTCACCCGCCCCGCGAGTGCCGGCCCGAAGATCACCTCCCCGCTGGCCACCGCCATGATGGCGCGCAGGATCTCCGTCTGCTCAGCCCCCTTGAGCAGGTAGCCGCGAGCGCCGGCGAGCATGGCGGCGAAGACGCTCTCGTCATCCTCGTGCATCGTGAGCACCAGCACGTGCGTGTCCGGGCAGGTGGCGACGATCCGCTCGGTGGCCTGCACACCGTCCATCCTGGGCATCCTCAGGTCCATCACCACAACCTGAGGGCGCAGCCGGACGGCCTCGGCGACGGCCTCCTCCCCGTCCGCGGCGATCCCCACCACCTCGGCCTGGTCAGTCGAGGCGAGCATCATGCGCAGACCGTCCCGGTACACGGGATGATCGTCGGCGATCAGCACCCGCGGCGTCACGAGGGGGTCACGGTCCCGACGGGCAGGACGGCATGGACCCGGGTTCCGCCACCGCGGCCGACCCCGACCGCGCACTGGCCGCCCAGTTCCTCCGCGCGCTCACGCATGCCGACCAAACCCACCCCGACCACGGCGCCCGGAAGGACCCCGCGCCCATCGTCGGTCACCTCGACCTCCAGCTCGTTCCCCGCCACGGCGACACGCACGTGGCAGGTGTCCGCGCCCGCGTGCCGGGTGACGTTGGTCAGCGCCTCGCAGACGATCCGGTACGCCGCCACCTCGCTCGCGGCGGACAATCCCGTCAGGTCCCCCTCCACCTCCACCCGCACGGCGAGCCCATCGCCACGGAACCGGGCGGCCTCCTGCCGCAGCGCCCCGGCCAGGCCGAACTGATCCAGAGCCGGCGGCCGCAGATCGTGCACGAGCCGCCGCACGTCCCCCAACATCGTGGCAAGATCCTTCCTCACCTGGTCCAGCGCCTCCCGGGCGGTGCCGGGATCCCGGGTCAGCAGGTTGTGCGCCGCCTCCACCTTCAGCGCGGCGGCGGCCAGCGTGGGCCCCAGCCCGTCGTGCAGGTCCCGGCGCAGCCTGCGCCGCTCCTCGGCCACGCCGGTGACCAGACGCTCGCGGCTGTGCTGCAGTTCCTCGGTCAGCGCGGTCGCCCGCACAGCCGCGGCGGCCTGCCGCACCACGTCGGCCAGCAGCCGCTGGTCGGATTCGGCCGGCCGCGCACCCGCGCGCGGCACCAGGACAAGCCGCCCGATCGGCGCGTCGCGGTAGGCGAACGGCAGCACCACGACGGCCTCGCCGGGGGTGCCGTGCTCCACCACGACGGTCTTCCCGTCCGCCCGGTCCAGTTCGACCCGCACGTACGGCGAGCGGAACACCGCCGACACCGCTTTCGCCACCTGCAGCAACAGCTCCTCCGGCCGCACGGACTCCTCAAGCCGCCGGGCGAGGGCCGAGACCACCTCGTACGGCTCCGTCCGCCCCATCAGCCCCCGGTTCACCCACCGCCGGACCCGCTCCCGCAGCGGTGCGTAGACCACCCCGACCAGGACCGCCGCCAGGACCGCCGCCACCGGCTCGTCGATGATCGCCCCCAGGCTCACGAAGACCGGCACGTCGATCGCCACGACGGCGACCGCGAGCCCGCCGTACAGGAGGGTCCAGCCGAGCACCGGATCAATGTCATAAAGCCGGTACCGACTCACCGCCACCACGACCGCCGCTGCGACCGCCACCAGGGCGACGACGAACGACAGGTCCTGCGGCAGCCCGTCCAGCACGGCGGAGGCCAGGATCAGTGCCGCGTTCAGCAGCGCCGCCATCAGCATCCAGCGAAGCTGCGCCCGCCGAACACCCGCCGAGCCCCGGAACCGCCAGGCGAAGGCCAGCACCGACACCAGCAGGCTCACCACCAGCAGCGCCGGCACCGCCGCCAGCGCCGAGTGCCACACCGCATCCGGGAGTGGCGGGAACGGCAGGTCGAGTCCCGGCCAATTCATGCCCGGCGATTCGATCCGCCACGGGACGGCGAGGAACACCGCGACCGCCAGGCCCGTCGCCCCCAGCGACAGCCACGCGGCCCATCGCCACCGTGGTGATGGCAGCCGCCCATCAGGAAAGAACAGCAGCACCAGCAGCGGGAGCAGGTTCAGCAGCGGCCCCAGCCGCGCCCCGGCGTAGACCGCGGCCGGGGTCAGCGGCAGCGCACCACCGTGGCGGGTCAGCGACAGCACCGCGTACGCGGCGGCCAGGCCGTTCACCGCGGCGACGACGCCTCCGGCGATGAGCAGCCAGGTCATGAGGTGGCGGGGCAGGCGCACCGCCAGCACGATCCCGGCGATCGCGAGGGCCACGCCGGGCACCGTCGAGGACCACACCGCCCAGTCCAGTGGCTCGGGCCGCGTCACCGCCCCGGTCGCCGTGTCAAGCCAGGTGGCGACCCCGCATGCCACGACGCAGAGCGCGACGAGAGCCGACGCCCCAACCGCCAGGCGCCGATCCACGGCAGAGACACCGCCGGGGGCGGGCCCCGGCGGGGCCGGGACGCGACCGGCGGGAAAGGAGTCGGACACGTCGCTCAGAGTGCCACACGGCGTGCCCCGCCTACCCGGGAGTGGTGTCCCGTCCCGTCCGGGACACACCCTGGCCTGGAGCGGGCATAGCCGGGGCTTGCCGGCCTCGGAGCCTTGGGACACGCCGACAGGCCGGGCTTCGCATCCCACCCACCATGGACCAGAGCTCCTGATCGTTCGCCGGGGACGGCAGGAGCCGGTGGCCCGCAGGCAGTCCGTCCCCACCGCCCGGAACCACACCGCCTGCCAGCAGTCCGAGCGTGTCTCGGTAACGCTACTGGGGTGTTGTCAGCGAGGCGCTTCGGAAAGATGCAACACGCATACCAGTTGTCAGGGATTCCCTGACGAGCTAAATTGTCAGGGAATCCCTGACACCCTAGGAGTGCGCTGTGACACCGCCCGACGCCCCGGCCGAACTCGCTCGGTGTTCCTTCTGCGGCAAGCCGGACACCAAGGTCGACAGGCTGGTCGCCGGCCCTGGAGTGCATATCTGCAACGAGTGCGTGGCGCTCGCCGCGTCGATCATCGACGGGAGCCTCGGCCATCCCCCGGGACCGCGCGTGCCCGTCTGGGAGTCGTTGACGGACGGGGAGATGCTGAGCCACATTCCGCGCGTCGCCGCGCACATCGACCAGGCCGAGGCCGACCTGCGCTCGTGGGTGCAGGAACTGCGCCGACGCGGCGTCACCTGGATCAAGATCGGCGAAGCTCTCGGGATCACCCGCCAGTCCGCATGGGAGCGGTTCTCCGGCGAGAAGTGACACGACCCGGGGCAATCCACCCGCATCTCGTGGTCTTTTATGCGAGATGATCCCGCTATGCGTGGCGGGGGTGGGCTGTTCGAGGCGGAGCGGCCAGATGCTTCGTATTCACGGTAAGCGCGAAACCGAATCTCCCGCACTCGTCGTTCCCTCAAGGTCGAGCACTTCGCATCGTGCCATGCGCGTATGGCCCTTACCGCCCTCGCCGATCCGCCCGATCGGCACAAGCTGTCAAGTTCCTTGCGGACGGGCCCGGTCACCACCCGGACGAACGCCCTGGGAGTGTCGCCTCGACAGGCGATTCAACGTTCACTAGAAAGGATCAAAGCCAGGACCTGGGAGAACTCCAGGGAATTCAGACGGCCTTCCACACATACGGGTCGATCGGCTGTGGAATCGGGGCTCGGATGAACCCACTCACTACGAGCTGGCCCCGGTACGTCTCCTTCATACCGGCCGCCATGATCGTCGTCGGCACCGTCCTCAACGTGCTGTCCCCGCGCTACTACTGGGGCGACTACCTGCTGGGCGCCGCGGTCGTGACAGCAGGGGCACTGCTCTCGCTCCGGCACACCTTCGCGGTCGCAGCGGCCATCGTCCTGATCCAGCTGGCGTTGTTGATCAAGGATGGTTACTTCGGTCATGTCGTCGGCACGCTCTCATTGATCAGCGCGGTGTTCACCGCGCTCGTCGGCCTCGGGGTGAACCGCGTGGTCACCAGCCACAGCCGCCGGCTGGAAGTGGTGCGTTCCGTCGCCGAGGCCGCCCAGCGTGCCGTGCTGCCCGCCCCGCCGGCGCGTATCGGCCCGCTGGCCGTCGCCGCGCTCTACAAGGCCGCGCAGATCGAGGCACTGATCGGCGGAGACGCCTACGCCGTGCAGGAGACCCCGTACGGCACCAGGCTGCTGATCGCAGACGTGCGAGGCAAGGGCCTGGGCGCGGTCGGCACGGTGGCCGTACTGCTGGGCGCATTCCGGGAGGCGGCGGACCAGGCGGCCGACCTCGTACTGCTGGCCGAGCGTATGGAGCGCGCGCTGGTCAAAGAGGCCGCGTCGCGCGAGGAGAGCATCCGCATGGAGGGGTTCGTCACAGCGGTGCTCGGCGAGATCACACCGGACGCGGACAGTGTGCGGCTGCTGAACTGCGGCCACCCTCCGCCGTACCTCCTTGAGGGTGACACGGTGTCCTCACTGGATCCCGGCGAGCCGAGTCTTCCCCTGGGCATGAGCGGCCTGGGCGTGCCGCGGGCAGAGCCGGAAAGCCGGCCGTTCCCGACCGGGAGCACGCTCCTGCTGGTCACCGATGGAGTGACGGAGGCCCGGGGCCGTTACGGCACTTTCTACGACCCGGTGAGCGGGCTCGCCGGCCGGGGTTCGTTCCGGCGGCCAGGGGAGGTGGTCGAGGCCCTGGTACGCGATGTCGAGCGCTGGACCGGCGGCTCGCACGATGACGACATGGCGATTCTGGCGATCACCCGGTACACCGGCGGGCTACGTTGAGCCATCCGGACACCACCGACGATCCCCAGATGGTCAACGGGCAGGGGCGCGGGCGAGAAGGTCCATGACCGGTCCACCACCAGCGAGCGCCAACGAGAACGGGCGGGACTCCATGAGACTGGAGACCCGCCCGTTCCTACGTCGTTCGCCCTGGCCGGCGACTAGATCCGCTGGTCAGGATTGTGTGCCCCCTGCAAGATTCGAACTTGCGCTCCCGGCTCCGGAGGCCGGTGCTCTATCCCCTGAGCTAAGGGGGCCAACGCGTCATTACATTACCAGCATCCTGGGGTTAACCGACACTCACTACGGAGAGCGAACGATCTTTGGAGAGGATTCGGGGCGGAGAGTCATCCGGCGGGCCGGCTCGGGGAGGGGCGGACGGCACCCCGATAGCGGGAGAGGTAGTAGGCCGAGGCGGCGAAGTCGGTCGTCCTGACGACGCCGCCGGCTCCCGGGGCGTGGACCATGACGCCGTCCTTCAGGTAGAGGCCCACGTGGGTGGGGTCCTTGGCACCCCCGCCGAAGAAGACCAGGTCTCCCGGGCGGAGCTGCGAGAACGGCACCCGGCGGCCCTGCCTGAACTGGGTTCCGGTGTAGTGGGTGAGCCTGACCCCGGCCCTGGACCAGGCGTGCAGGGCGAGCCCGGAGCAGTCGAAGCCCCCGCCGGTCGGGCCGGCGCTCGAACCGCCGCCCCAGACGTACGGCCTGCCGACCTGACGGAGCGCCACGACCGCCGCGATCTGTCCCGGCGAGGGCGCGCCGCGTCCACGCGAGACCGCCGCCTGCCCGCGTGCGGACGCTGCCCGCCCCCTGGATGGGGCTTTCCGTCCGGGTGAGGACGCCGCCCATCCGCCGGATGGCGTTCTCCTCCCGCGTGGTGGGCGCTGTGACCGCTCGGCGAGCGCTCGCCAGGATTCCGGCCGGGAGGAGCTCCGCTTCGCTGAAGGAGCGGAAGCGGAACTCGAACCGACGGGAGGATCTACCGAAGCGCCGGCGAGAGAGCCTGCGGCAGCACCGGCAGGGGAAACCGGAGGGGTGGCGAGCCGGCGGGAGTGGTCGTCTCCCGGAGGGCCGTCGCTTCCCGGCCATTCGTCATGCTCGCCCTGGAAGTGGGCCTTCAGTCCGCCATCAGGACTGTGCGGGGCGCCTGTCCACTCACCGTCCGTCCCCGAGAGGTCCATCGGCCATCCGCCGCCCGGATCCGAGAAGGCCGTCGACCGGTTGCCGTCTGTGTCCGGGAGGGCGGCACCGGGCGGCGTCGACGCGGGGCGGTCTGTCAAGGTGGCTCCGGTATCCGGGAGAACGGTGCGCCGAGCCCCGCAGACGGCGGTGAGGGTGACGCGGACCTCCTCCGGCAGCCGGCGCGGGGCCGTCGTGGAGAGAAGGCCGGCCCAGGCGCCGCAGGCTTCCGGGGAGAGGCGGGGCGCGGGGACCTGGAAGCTCCCCGCGAGGGCCGCCGAGAGGATGGAGACGGTGACGAATGCCGTGATCACGCACGCCCTCCTTGGGCTCGATGAAGGATCGAGGCCCCAGGATCGGCGTGCGGAAGTGATCGCCAAGGAGCCGAACGCGGTTCTGTGGAAAACCTGTCGCCTGTGGACAGCTGTGCGTACACATCCGTGGAAACCCGCGCGGGGGCGGGAAAGAGGAGTTAGCCTCACGCCGTGGGAGAGGTTCTGGGCAGGGTGTTGGTAGTGGATGACGACGACGTCATCCGGCAGCTCATCGCGGTCAACCTGACCCTGGAGGGGTTTCAGGTCGACACGGCCTCCGACGGGCAGGACTGCCTGGACCGGGTGCTGGACGTGATGCCCGACGTCATCACGCTGGACGTCATGATGCCCAGGCTGGATGGCTGGATGACCGCCACCAGGCTGCGGGGCGACAAGGGGACCAGGCACATCAAGGTGGTCCTGATCACCGCGCGGGCGCAGGAGGACGACAAGCGGCGGGGCCTCGGGATAGGGGTCGACGCCTACCTGACGAAACCCTTCGACCCCGCCGAGCTGATCCAGGTCGTCCGCGATCTGGCCCTGACCGCCCGCAGCGGTTAGCGCAGGTCCTGACCCGGCGGCCGACCAGGGCGAGCCCGACCACACCGGTCAGCGGAAGCCCTGACCGCCAGGCGGGTCCGGCCGGAGCAGGTCGTGATCGCGCGGCCGATCCGGACGAGTCCCGCCACACCGGGCAGACCAGAACGGGCCGCGATCACGGTGGCGGGGCGAGCCGGCTGACGGCGGGCGGTCAGAGCAGGCCGTCCCTGCGGGCCACGGCAGCGGCCTGGGTACGGGAGGAGACCCCCAGCTTGGCGAGAATGTTGGAGACGTGCACGCTCACCGTCTTCTGCGCGATGAACAGCCGCTCGCCGATCTCCCGGTTGGGCAGTCCCTCGGCCACCAGGGCGAGTACCTCCTGCTCACGAGCCGTGAGCAGGGTCGGCGACGCGGAGACGAAGCGCGCCCTGCGGCCCAGCTCGGCCAGGGCGGCGGCGAGCGGCTGGGCGCGCAGTGACTCGGCGGCCTCGACGGCGAGTTCCCATTCCTTCAGGGCCGCGACGCGGTCGCCCGCGACGAGCAGCGCCTCGGCCAGCCGCCACCGCGAGCGAGCGACCTCGTAGACGAACCCGAAGTCGAAGGCCTCGACCACCGCGCGCCACGCCGCGACGTCGAGGCGGCCGTGCGCCCGGTGCCACTCGGCCTCGGCCCGGGCCAGCCAGGCCAGCCCCTCGGGGCCCAGCGACCCCCGGCGGACGGAGCCGGGGCCGACGTCGGCGGGCACCCTGGCCCGTGCCAGAAGGGCGTCGGCCTCGTCAGCGCGCCCCAGGTCCGTCAGCGCCCACAGGGCGGTGCTGCTGAGCCGGATCACGGCCGGGTCGTTGGGAACATGGGCGTCGAGCCCCGCGAGGGCGTGTTCGAGCGCGCTCTCCGGATCGCCGCGCCACAGCGCGTGCTCGGCGGCCAGGCCGCGGCCCATGGAGGTGACCGTGACATCGTCGGGGTAGAAGGGCTCCAGCCAGGACAGGCGCTCCTCGACGACGGGCAGGCCCCTGGCCACCTCGACGAAGAGCGCGAAGGACGACAGCAGCGCCTCCGCCGGGGTGCCGACGCGGACACCGAACCCGGAGGCGACCTTCTCCGCCTGGTCCCACTCCCCCGCGACGTAGTGGATCAGAAGCCGCAGGAAGCGCAGGTCGGTGCCGAAGGTGCTCCAGTTGAGCCCGGTCTCGTGCGCCAGCCGCAGTCCCCGGTCGGTGGTGACCGCCGCCTCGGCCAGGTCTCCGTTCTCGTACTGGAGGCGGGCCTGGTTGAAGATGGCCCGCAGATCGATGCCGAGGTTGCCCGAACTCTCCGCGGTGGCGCGGGCGAGCAGCTCCTTGGCTCGGGGGATGTCGTCGGCGAGGGCCGCGAGGATCGCGAGAGTGGTCAGCGCGCTGGTCTCCGCGTCGGCGGCGCCGCTGGCACGGGCCGTCTCCAGGGCGCGGCCGGCCAGGGCCTCGACCTCGTCGTGCCGCTCGGTCCAGTAGAGCGAACGAGCGTAGGTGGCGAGCGCGCGGGCGAGCACGGGCCCCTCCGGTGCCGCCGCGACGGCCGCGTGCGCGGCGGCGATCGCGCCCGGGACGTCCTCGGTGTCGATGAGGACATACGCGAGCCGCTCGTTGACCTCGGCGGAGGGCGGCAGGCGCCGGAGCTGGGAGATCGCCCGGTGGTTGTCGCCGCTGTCGGCCGCCGCATCGGCGCTGCGCCTGGCGAGGCCGACGTGGTCGATCCCGGCCAGGCGCTCGGCGTCGGGGACCCGGTCCCAGAGGCCGAGCGCCCGGCCGAAGTGGCGGTGCGCCTCGGCCGGGGCGCCCAGCCGTTCGGCCCTCCGCCCGGCCTCCACCGACGCCGCCAGCGCCCCCGGCAGGTCGTGTCCCGCCAGGTAGTGGTGGGCGAGCTCGGCCGCGGAACCTCCTCGGGCGGTCAGCAGGCGGGCGAACTCGGCGTGCGTCCTGATCCGCTCGCCGGGCAACAGGTCGGTGTAGACGACCTCCTGCAGGAGCGCGTGCCGGAAGGCGTAGCCGTACTCCCCATCGGGGCGGAGCAGACCGCGCGAGACGATCTCCCGCATGGCCTCCTCGAAGGCCAGGTCATCGAGGCCCGAGGCCTGCTGGAGCAGATCGTGGTCGGCCCGGCGACCCGCGACGGCCGCGCCGCGGAGCACCCCCTGCGCGGGATCGGAGAGCAGCTCCACCCGGGAGAGCAGCAGACCGGCCAGGCCGTCGGGCATCGAGCAGCCGGCGGAGACCGCCTCCAGCAACTCCTGGGCGTAGAAGGGGTTGCCCTCGGCCCGGTCGACGACCTCCCGCAGCACGCGGGCGTCGGTACCTCCGAGCGCGGCCAGATAGTCGGTCATCTCGTGGCGGTCGAGGGGATCAAGCTCCACGGAGGTCACCGAGGGGAGCCGCTTGAGCTCGGCGAGGACCCTGCGGAGCGGGTGCCTGCGGTGCAGGTCGTCCGTGCGGTAGGTGCCGACGAGGCAGACCGGCTCGGTCTGCAGCACCCGGCTGAGAAAAACCAGCAGGTCTCGGGTGGACTGGTCGGCCCAGTGCAGGTCTTCGAGCACCAGCAGCACCGGCCGCGCGGCCAGGAAGCCGAGCATCGAGCCGAAGAGCTGCTGCTGCGTCAGGCCCGAGGTACCCTCCCCGCCGGCGTCGGTACCGCCGGGCAGCAGCCTGCCGAGGACCGGCCGCGCGTCGAGCTCCGCGCGCAACTCCCCGCGCACGGAGCGCAGGGCGTCGGCGAGCGGGAGGTACGGAAGGGCGTCACCGAGTTCGGCGCACTGCCCGATGAGCACGGCGAATCCGGCGGCCTCGGCCCGCTCGGCCAGCTCGGTGACCATCCGGGTCTTGCCGATGCCCGCGTCACCCCCCAGCAGGGCGACTCCGGCCTGCCCCGCCGCGGCGGTGTCGAGCACGACGGTCAGCCGATTGAGTTCTGCCGCCCGCCCAATAAGAACGTTTTGCACGCTTTGCTCCCCCCGTCGGCGAGTATCGCACGTGGCACCGACGGGAATGGACGGTCGACGTCGCACCGGCCCGGGAATCGATCATCCGAGACGTGCACCGGCGGGGCCGATTCCGGCCGGCTCCGCACCGCGGTCGACGTCGCGTCGGCGCCGGGATCGATCGCCTGGCCGGAACGCTTCACAAGACATCGCCGGGGCCGGTTCCGGCTGACGCAGGAACCCGATTGGTACCCCAAGGCGTCCGCGTATTGGCCCTGACAACGGGGAGACGGACGCTTCTAAGGTCGGAGCATGGTCTCCCCGTCCACATTACTGATCTTCTCGGTCGCGTCGCTGGCACTGGTCCTGGTGCCGGGCCCGAACCACATCTACATCATCACCCGGGCCGTCTCGCAGGGCCGTGCCGCCGGTGTCGCGAGCGCGTTCGGCGTGGAGGTCGGCACGCTGGTGCACATCGCCGCGGCGGCGGCCGGTCTCTCGTACGTGATCGCACAGTCCGCGACCCTGTTCAACGTGATCAAGTGGGCCGGTGTGGCCTACCTGGTCTATCTGGGCGTCCGGGCGCTGACGAGCAGGCAGGAGCTCGCGGCCGGGGAGACGGCCCCGCAGCCGCTGCGGGCGATCTTCCTTGAGGGCATGGTCGTCAACCTGCTCAACCCCAAGGTCATCCTCTTCTTCCTGGCGTTCCTGCCGCAGTTCGTGGAGCCGGAGGCGGGTGCGGTGCCGCTGCAGATCGCCGTCCTGGGCACGACCCTGCTGGTCCTGGGCCTGCTCTCCGACCTGATCTACGCCATGGCCGCGGGCGCCCTCGGCAGCCGGCTGAGGATCAGGTCGGCCCTGCTCGGCCACTTCAGCGGGGTCGTCTACCTCGTCCTCGGCGTCGCGACCGCGCTCTCCGGCCGCTCCGCCTGAACGTACGAACCCAGCTGGTCGCACAGGTCCCCCGCCAGGCGGGCCAGCGGCCCGGGGGCCGCCAGCACGCCCAGGTGCCCC
>NZ_JBEOZN010000158.1:0-21044 GCF_040298085.1 Streptosporangium sp. NPDC001681
CGCGGGGGCGGGGCGGGGGGCCCGCCCCCCCCCGGTCGCTCTCCGACCAGCCGGGGTCGGAGAGCGGAAGGTCGCAGCAGAGCACCTCGGCCCCGTGTTCGCGCGCCCAGCGGATGGCGGCCAGCTCCGGCGAGAAGTCGGCGAACGGGTAGAACCCGAGCCGCCCGTCGCCGCCCGTCCCGGCGAGGGCGACCGGTGCGAGGGTGGCCGGATCCGCCAGGTGGACCAGCCACGGCTGGAAGTCGGCGGGCAACTCGACGCAGACCACCTCCGCTCCGGCGGCGTCGAGCAGCGCCGGAACCGCCGTCGCCAGCGCGGGGCTGTGGTGGCGCACGCCGAGCAGGTAGGGCCGCGCGGCCCCGGCCAGCGCGTCGACCGCCTCCCGGGGGTGGGGACCGGCCAGCCCCCCGGTGCCGCCCTTCCGTGGGGCCAGGTCCGAGACCTCGGAGCCCTGACCTGTCGTTCCCCGGGCATGCGCGTCCCCCGCGCCCGTGCCCTGCGCGCTCGTCTGCCGATCGCCGGTCAACGCAGGTGCTCCCGCAGGTCCCAGAGGCGGCGCCACATCGCGGAACCGTCCTCGGCGCGGCGTCGCACCGGGCCGTCCCAGTAGCCGAGCAGCCGCGCGTGGTCGGCCGGGTCGTCCTTGCGGACAACGCCAAGCAGGTGACCGGGCACCAGGTCGAGGACGTCCCCGCCGGGGAGGTAGGCCGCCGCCACCCCGAGGGAGGCCGCCACCTGCACCGCCTCGGCGGTGGACATCACGGTTCCCGGCCGTTCCACGTCCCAGCCCTCGGCCGAGCGGCCGGAGCGCAGGTCCCGGAAGACGGTGACCAGGGCGTCCAGCACGGCGTCGTCGACGCCGAAGGCCGCGCCGGCCCGTCGCACCACGGCGGTGGCCTGTCCGCGCACCAGGGCGGCCTCGGCGGCGGGATCGGCGATGGGGGCGACCGTCTCGAAGTTGAACCGGCGCTTGAGCGCCGCCGACATCTCCGAGACCCCCCGGTCGCGCAGGTTGGCCGTGGCGATCACGGTGAAGCCCGGGGCCGCCGGCGTCAGCGCGTCGGGCGTGCCGGCGAGTTCGGGCACGCTGAGGCGACGGTCGGACAGGATCGACACCAGGGCGTCCTGCACCTCCGGCAGGCAGCGGGTGATCTCCTCGATCCGGGCGACCCGCCCGGATCGCATGGCGGACAGCACCGGGGAGTCGACCAGCGCCTGGCGGCTCGGCCCCTGGGCCAGGAGCAGGGCGTAGTTCCAGCCGTAGCGGAAGGCGTCCTCGGTGGTGCCCGCGGTGCCCTGCACGGTGAGCGCGCTCGTGCCGCAGACGGCGGCCGCGAGAAGCTCGGAGAGCATCGACTTGGCGGTGCCGGGCTCGCCGACCAGCAGCAGGCCGCGCTCACCGGCGAGGGTCACCACGCAGCGTTCCACCAGGGAGCGCTCGCCGACGAACTTGGGAGCGATGACGAGCCGGGCGGGCGAATCGGGGCCTTCGCCCACGCTCGCCGGCCGGGATCCGGGCAGTTCGAGGGTCTGTCCCTCGCTGCCGCAGACGAACGTGACGACCGCGCGCGGGGTCAGCGACCAGCCAGGGGGCCGGGGGCCGTCGTCGTGGGCGGCGAGGAAGGCGAGTTCGGCGGCGTGCCGTTCCTCGGCCGGCAGCGTCTGCCGGCCGGAAGGCGCCGGGGGGACCGTCTGTTCGGTCATGGTCATCGAGAGAGATCCTTCTGTCTGTCGTACTGCCCGGCCGGCCGGAACACGCGGGGCGAGCCCGTGCGCGGTCCGGCCGATCGGGCCGTTGAGAACCGGTGGTTCCTGGTGAGCGGGTCGTGGGGGGGGCGGAGCCCGCCCCTCCTCAGCGGCGCCTGCCGCGCCGCACGCGAAGCTCCTCGAATCGGGGGATGTCGCCGTCGCGGACCCGCTGCCATGCCCTGGCGTAGAGATCGGCGGCGGGTTCGATGGGAACGGCCACGCCGAGCGGCGCGCCCTCCGCGCCGAGCAGGTCGAACATGGGGAGCTTCCACTGTTCGAGCGGGAGGGTCGGAACCTTGAGGTCCGTCCAGGCTCCCGGCAGGAAGAGTGAGCGACCGGCTCGGGCGCGGCCGGCCTCGACCACCAGGTCGGTGGCGGCCAGCTCGGCGCGGGCCGCCTTGAACCGCGCGGGCTTCCAGCCGGTCCACCGGGTGACGTTCTTGTCCGTGGGGTCCGGCATCGCGAGCAGCGCCAGGTAGAGCGTGGCGGCGTCCTGGCCCAGCCCGTACCGCTCCGCGGCCTCGGAGAGCAGCGCGGGCACCGAACGGGAGGGATCCTGCGGCCACCAGGTGCCGTCGGCCGCGCGCTCCCCCGCCACGGGGTCTCCGGGGTCGGCGAGGAGCGCTTCGAAACGCGGGTCGCGGGCGGTGCGCAGTGCCGTCTCGACCGGGAACGGCTGCCCCTGGTCACCGGTCAGGGCCCGCAGGGCGGGCAGGTAGGGATCGCTCCCCGACGCGTCGAGCAGGGCGATGCGCAGGCCTGGTGCGGGCTGGTCGTCATGGGTGGCCATGATCACCGCGCCGTAGCGTTCCCAGCCCTCGGCGACCTCGGTGGGGGCTCCGGCGACCTTCCTGAATCCGGGGAGGTCGACGTAGCGGCCCAGGTCGAGCAGGAGCTCGGGGTTCGCCAGCCGGTCGGAGACCGCGGCCAGCGCCGCGGGCAGCGCGGCCCGCACGGCATCGCCCGAGGGCAGCCGGTGGGCCAGCCACGCGGCCAGCGCGACCGTGGAGACCAGCGTGGAGTCGGTGAACCCAGCGCCGGCGCCGTCGACCGGGGAGACACGGTCGCCCTTCACCCGCCAGCGCAGGTCGGTGCTGAGCTCCGGTGCCGAGGCCGGGTCGAGCAGGGCGGGCAGTGCCCGGCCGGGCTCCCATCCGGTGCGCACCGCGCGGATCGCCTCCCCGAGGAGCCACTCCGGGACGGCGGCGCGCCGTCCCACCCTGTCGTTCCACACCCGTGCGGCGGCGGCCACGTCCGGGCCGTCGGTCCACAGTGCGGCCGGGTTCGCGGGCAGCAGCGCGGCGACGACCTCGCGCCGGACGTCGTCGTCCAGCCGGTGCAGCTCGTCCTTGGCGACGGCGGCCTCAGCCGCCTTCAGGCCGAGCGCGGTCCGCACGTCGGAGGGCAGGAAGTTGCGCTGGTAGGTGTCCACGTACGGCAGCCCGGCGACGACCAGCCTGGCCGTCGTCGCGGTGACCCCGGTGAGCCGTGCGAACTCCTCGGCACCCTCCGGCCGCCAGGGCGCGGGACCGCGTCCGGCGAGTTCCCCGAGGAACTCCCCGAGCCAGCCCGCGTGCCTGACCTCGCCGACCGGGCCCAGGGAGCGCACGGTGTAGGGGTGGGGGACGTCGAAGCGACCGGCGGGGTCGTGGAAGAGTGCCGTGAAACTGCAGCCGTCGTCCTCCGGGACGGCCTCCAGGAAGGCGATGAAGGCGCCTTTCTCCAGCGGGAGCACCCCGCGCCAGTAGCTGTCGGACCACTTGTCCCGGGCACCGTCGAGCCAGCCGTGCTCCAGGTGCGCCACGAGGCGGCGCCACGAGGCGGGCTCGGCCGCGGAGGCCAGTCCGAGCTCGTCGAGCTCGAAGAGCAGCCTCCGCAGCGCCTCCGCCTGCTCGGGTTCGAACGCCGACGCCGCCCGGTAGGCGATCGCGGCCGAACGGTCGAGCAGCGGCTCCCAGCTCAGCAGGGACTGCGCGAGCGCCGGGCCGTCCAGATGGAGGCGGACGATCGGGCCTGAGGGGTCCTGCTTCTCCTGGCCGATCGTCCGGAGCTGCCGGAGGACCCCGCGAGACAGCACGCGCCGCGACCAGAAGTTGCCCGATACACCGAGGCCGTTGAGCGCCTCGATGAGCGATTGGTCATCGGGGCCGTCCGGCTCCTGCTCCGCCTGTTCGCCCGCGAGGGCACCGGCGAGCCTGGCCGACGCCGCGTCCAGGGTCGCCTGCTGGGCGGCGGCGAACGCCACCACTCCGGCGACCCCGGAGACCAGTGCGTCGTGGGTGAGCCGCGGCAGCAGTGTGCGGACCAGCTCGCGCAGTTCCTCCCGCGCGGAGCGCACGGGCGGCGGCGCCTGCCCCGGCTGGGCGGGGTTCGCGAGCCGCGCGGAGTCGCGCGCGGAGTCGAGGGAAGTCGCGGCCTTCAGCAGGGCCGCCGCCGTCTCCCTGTCGATCCCGCGCAGGGCCAGTGAGCCCTCCAGGTCACGGGCCCGCATGAGGTGCCAGTAACGCGGGGGCGGCAGCAGCACGGTGCCCTCCGCGAAGGGCCCGGGCTCCCTCTCCGTGAAGGCCGTCGTGACGACGGCGCCCTCAGGGTCGACCAGCTTGATCTCGCGGTAGTCCTCGACGAGGGCACGCGGCCGGTCGTCGCCGGGGAAGGTCACCGCGCGCGACGGTCGCCCGGGGCCGTCCTGGCCGCCGCGCAGGGTGACGGCGCGACCGGCCAGGTCCTCACCGCGTAGCGACCCGTCGGGCAGCCGGACCATCCGCCAGCCGAGCAGGCCGCCCACCGGGATGCCGGCCGGGGTCGCCTCTCCTTCGAAGGGCAGCACCCAGCCTCCGTGGAAGGTGCTGCCCGCCGGTGCCGAGCGCAGCGCGTCGGCGAGGAACCCGGGCATGCTCAGCCTGCCGTCCACCATGCCGGACGGGTCGTGCTCGCGCCAGTGCTCGACGTCGCCGTCCCATGTCCAGAACGAGGTCCCGTCCCCGATCAGCCGGCGCCTGCGGGGCACCGCGGTGTCACCCGGGTACAGCACACCGGCGCCCGTGGCCCTCCCGCCGCCGGGCAGCGGCAGGGTGATCGTGTCGGCGCCCAGCATCCACCTGTTGTCCGTCCCCTCCAGCGTCAGGATCGTGCCCGCCGAGGAGTGCCAGTATCCGCGCAGCTCGTCGCCCGCGCCGTAGGTGTGCCAGTAGACGAGGAACTCGCCGTCGACGTGGTGGAAGCCGGGATCTCCCCAGGTGCCGTCCGGGGCGGGGCGCAGGTCGTGGGTGAGCACGGTCCCTTCCGGGCCGATCACCCTGGCCTGGGAGGGACCCGAGACGATCAGGTTCGGCCAGGCGTCGGCGACCTCGATCCGGTTCAGGTTGTTCGGATCGACGAGGGCGGCGACCGCCTCGTCCCAGGCGGGCCAGCCCAGCTCGTCGAGGAGCCCGCCGCGCAGCGTCCTGGCGAGCTCGGCGGCGAGGTCGGCGCGGGCCGCCTCGGCGACCTCCTCCGCCGCGAGGGCCAGCGCCTCACCGGGCAGCCAGGTCAGCCGCCTGAACGCTTCGGGCAGCTGCGGCAGGCCGGCGGCGACCGAGCGCCGGGCGACCCCGCCCACCCAGTCGGCCAGCATCGTCCGGCCGCCGGGCGATGCCGTCAGGCGGCGCACCGCCCGCTGTCCGTCGGTGTCGTCGTAGAACCTGTCGGCCGCGCGGTGGAACGCGGGCCTGAACCGGGGGTCCGCGGCCAGCGCGAGCAGGTCGCGTCCCTCCTCCTCGCGGGCCCAGGACTCCAGCGACAGGAGCGCGTCGTCACCGGGATCGGCGGCCGGGACCTCCAGCGACAACAGCAGGTCGAGCAGGTCGGGGTCGGGTTTGAACCGGACGGCCCCGCCCGTCGCGGCGAGTTCGGCGCGCAGCCGTACCGCCATACGCTCGACCAGCGCGTAAAGGCCCGGCAGCCGCGCCCCGGACCGCCAGCCGGGATTCCAGACCCCCAGGAAACGATCGAGCCAGCCCGCTGTGCCGTCGGCGGGACGCTCGGGCTCGGGTACCTCCTCGCCTCCCACCAGACCCTCGGCGGCGCCCGACGCCTCCAGCACCTCCAGCCAGAGGGCGGGCATCTCGTCGTCGCCGTTGGCGGGCATCATGTTCAGCAGCGTCCCGCGGATCGCGGGCTCCCTCCGGGCGAGGGCCACCAGGGCTGGGCGATGCGTCTTCCACCAGCCCGTCGGCGCCCCGGAGGTGGCGGACAGGCCGAGCAGATCCGCCAGGTACGCCTGCTCCTCGGTGTCCGCGTCGCGCCCGGCGGCCCTGGCCAGGCGGCGTAGCTCGGTGGCCATCTGCGCGGACGGCGACAGTCCGGCCGCCGTGCGGCGCACGCACAACCGGTGGACCCTGCGCAGCGCCTCGTCGGCCGGCACCCGGCCCGCCAGCTCCTTCGCGTACGCCGACAGTGCCTTGACCGGCAGGGCTCCCGCGAGTGCGAACTCCAGGAACACCGCGTCGAGGCGGTCCTCGTCGACGGGCAGGCCGTGTTCGGTCTCGGCCCTGCGCGCCTGGGTGAACAGCTGCGCCGCATAGGCGGTGTTCTCCACCGAGAGGAACACCCGGCCCGCCTGTTCGAGGAACGTCGGCAGGAAGTGCGGGACGGCCCCGGCCAGCTGCGTGGCGAGCCGCTGGTAGGCGTCGAGGGCGGCCTTCGGCTTGGACTTCGCCTGCCTGCCCGCGCGGTCCAGCTCCGGCACCAGGGCGAGCGCGTGGTGGCCGTCCCGTGGGTGATGCACGAGCACCCACTCGGGGAATCCGAGCGAGCGCCGCAGGCCCACCCCGACGACGACCGGCTCGCCGTCCGGCTCCAGCCCGAGGAAGCGGGCCGCGGCATCCTCCGCGGCGCCCAGTTCCTCGGCGACCAGGCGCACCACCACCCGGTCCGCCAGCCCGGGGTGCCGGTAGGCGCGCGCGGTCAGCGGCACCGCCCGCTCGCCGCCCCCGCTCGTGCCGGACGGCAGGACCGCCCCGGCCTCCAGCAACTCCCCGGCCATGGCCGCGCCCGTGACCTCGGCCCGCTCCGGCTCCCCGGACGGCTGAATCGCCGGGGTGCCCGGCGACGACGTGGTACGGCTCACGCGTTCGTTCCCTTCTCGATGTCGCGGCCGGCGTACAGCGCCGCGGCCATGCGCATTCCCTCCGACCAGGCCACCGGGCCGACCTCCCGCGACGTCAGCCGCCTGCCCTCCCGGTCGTGCCAGGTCAGGTTGCCCGTCTCGGTCGCGCCGTCCCAGTAGGGCTCCCCGATCCAGACGGCGGCCTCGGCGCTCCGCCCCGCGTCGCGCACCACACAGGTGGCGTAGCCACCGGAAACGCGGTAGCCGAGCGAGGTCGCGCGGGCGGCGAGGCCGAACCGGGAGGCGAACCTTCCCCCGGCGAACTCCTTCACCTCCGCGGCCTTCTCCCCGGGCTTTCCCGGCTCCGCGGGATCGACCGGCCTGTCCCAGGTCGCCCGGTGGATCTGCTCGACGCGCTGGGTCACGCCCAGCTCCGCGGCGAACTCCCTCAGCTCCTCCAGATCCGGCAGCAGCACCGGATGCGGCAGGGTCACCGTCTCCGGGGACAGCCGGACGGTCTCGCCGTCCAGGTTCACGATCCGCAGCTCGCCGGAGTCCGTGACGTCCCGCAGGAAACCCACCTCGTCGTCGCCGACCACCACCAGGTCGCGCAGCACCGACCGCCACGCCTCGTCCGGCCACACCCGGGCCACCAGCTCGGTGGGAACGGGCAGGGATGACACCATCCAGGCGTCCACCCGCGCCACGCAGGCGGCCTCGTGCCGGTCGAGCCACTCGGCCAGGCGGCGCAGCCGTTCGACCTCGGGATGCTCGCGCACCTGTTTGGGCAGCGACTTCAGCCGCCGTCCCGCCGCACGGCCGGAGGTGGCCCTCGCCGCCACCCGGCCCTCCACAAGAGCGACCTCATACCCGTCGCCCGCCGCCAGCCAGCCCAAGGGATCCCGCCTCTCACCACGCACGGATTGCCGACGTTCGCGGGGATCTCCGCACCCGCGACCGTGATGCGCGGAACGCTAACGCCCCTGACCGACAAACCCGTAACCCGGCGGGCATGGTCCGGGCCAGAACGGCTCCGGCGTCGGACGGCCCATGCCGAAGACGGCCGGGCGGGGTCCGGGCCGGGTGCCGCTCATTCGCCCCGGAGGCGAGGGGCCGCGCCACGACCACGGTCTGCGCGCCACCAGGGGGTTCACCCGCTAGAGCGGCCGGAAGTTCCGCCCCCACCAGGCGTTCCAGCGAGACTCCAGATCGGCGAACGCCGCGTCGTCGAGGCCGTAGGCGGTGAGCACCATCGTCGCGGCGCCGCCCGGGTTGACGTGCGAGGGCGGGCTCTGGGCCGCGACCAGCAGGCCGTCGCCCCAGCCCTCGACGGTGAGACCGACCTGGTTGGCCGAGCGGAACCGGACCTCACCGCGCAGCGTCTCGCCGGTGGGCCCCGGCAGCTCGTACGGGCTCGCGGGGGGCAGCTCGGCCACGGCTGCGAGACCGGCGGCCTCAAGCACCGGTGTGGCCGCCGCGCCGGAGAGGAAGACGGTGCGCCGGTCGGCGCCCGGGTGCCGCTCCAAGGCGAAGGCGAGCTGGTGGACGAAGGTGATCCAGCCCTCGGTGACGTCGTCGTAGTAGGCGTCCCAGTCCGGGTCGCCACCGCGCGGGCCCCGGGTGATCCGCAGGCGCGTCCGGCCGCCGAGGTCGGTCAGCTCGAACAGGTCACCGCCCTGGACCTCCAGCCGGTGTTCGGCCGCCGACTCGACGACATCCTGGTGGTAGATGACCTCGATCTCCTTGTCGAGGCCGTCGAAGTGCCAGCCATGCCAGCGCCGGATCCGCTCGGGATCGCGCAGCGCGCCCCAAACGTCCTCGACCGGAGCGGCGATGGTGACCTCGACGAAGAACGGCTTCTCTGTCATCGAATACCTCCAGCGGGGGGAACGAACCTTGGTCACGGCGAGAGGATCAGCCACCGGTTCCTCTCGGGCCGGGGGCCGGGTGCCCGCCGACGACGAGACGGTAGGGCCGCCCTCCGGGGGCGTCGAAGCGGGCGGCGACCTGGGAGACGGCCTCGGCGAGCATGTCGGCGAAGTCGTGCACGTCGCCGGGCTCGGCGAAGCGCACCCGCGCCTCGACGGTGAACGTCAGCAGCCGGACGCCCTGCCGGTCGGCGGCGGCCGCCATGCGGGTGACCTCGCGCACGGTGCCTGCGGCCACCTCGACGAGATGCTCGGCGGCGTACCTGTCGGCGACGCGACGGAACCCCTCGTCGAACTCGGCGGTCTCGGCGACCTCGGTGGCCGGGGCGAGCACGCCGGGGTCGACGAGGAAGGCGTTGGCGGTGACGCGCATGACGCGCTCGACGAAGCCGCGCCGCGGACGCTCCTCCACCAGCTCGACCAGCCCGGCTTCCTCCAGCACCTTGATGTGATAGCCGACCCGCTGGCGTGGCAGGTCGAACTCGGCCGCGAGCTGGACCGCCGAGGCGGGCTCGCGCAGGCGGTCGAGGAGCCGGCGGCGGATCGGGGTGAGCGCCACGCGCAGGCGGTCGGGCTCGTCCATGAGCGTCATCTCGGTCGCGGACATGCCCCGATGGAACCATTAGACAAATTAATCTGTCAATTTCGGCACGGCCGACCGGCCTCGCGAAAGGACCATCCGGGCACTCGCCCGCGAGCGGCCGGGGCGACTCCCGCGAGCCCTCTCACCCGAGTCACCCGAGCCGGGACGGGAGCCCGTTCAGCCCTCCCGTACGGGACCTGCCAGCCTCAGCGTCCAGCGACGCGAGGGGTGGGCGTCGCAGTCGTACTGCAACGCCGTCACGTTGTTGTCGGTGCTCACCCCGCCCGCGATGGTCAGACACTTCCCCGTCTGCACGTTCGTCAGCATCAGGGTGTTGGCGGCCGCGGCGCTCACCGGGAGCGGAGGCCTCTCGGCATTCGCCGCGGCGCGGGCGCCGGCTGCCGCCCCGGGCCCGCCTCCGACGGCGGGCAGCGCCGCGGAGGCGAGAAATGTGATCGCCCAGGCGCACACCCTGGTCACGGTACGTCTGCGGGACATGAGGCCCTCCTCGATCTCGAACCTTTCGACCGCGAGGGGAGAACGCCCCTGACCACTGAATGATCATTTGACCTGGGCAACGCCACCATAGGCGGTCGCCGCCGGCCGGAGCCACCCGCCACGCGGGGCACCGTCCACGGGCCTTTCCCGCGGTTGACACCGCCTCGGGCGAGCCTGCCCGCCCGAACCCGGCGGATGGCTCGGCCGTCGCGCGGGCCCCTGCGGCGCTTCGTCGATGGCGAACACGCGTTCCGGGGCGGCGTCCGCTCGGTAGGTTGCCGGGGTGGCGACGATTCGACGAGACGGCGTGGAACTCGCGTACGACGAGGCGGGCTCCGGTCCCGCGGTGCTGTTCGCGCACGCGGGAATAGCCGACCGGCGGATGTGGGAGCACCAGTTCCTGGCGCTGTCGGCGCGCCACCGGGTGATCCGCTACGACTGGCGCGGGTACGGCGAGTCCGGCGACGCGGCCGGCGGGTTCGCGCACCACGAGGACCTGCTGGCGGTGCTCGACGCGCTCGGGGTGGAGCGGGCAGCCCTCGTCGGCTGCTCGATGGGGGGCGCGCACGCGCTGGACGCGGCCCTTGCCGCCCCCGGACGGGTGACCGCGCTCGCACTGGTCTGCTCGGGCCTGTCCGGGCACGCCTGGCCGGCGGAGATGCTGGAGCAGGCACGGGTACGCGTGCACAGTGCCGTGCCCGCCGACCGGCTACGGCGTTACCGCGCCGGGGAGGCGGAGACGGTCGACGCCGCGGACGTGGCGGCGATGGCGGAGGCACAGGTCCGCTGGCAGGTCGCCGGGCCGGACCGCGGCCGGGAGGATCTCGACCCCGCGGTCTGGGAGGCGGCCGTCGCGATGTGCCGCGGCGTGTTCGAACGGCTGTGGAGCGGCCCGCCCTCCGCCGAACGGCAGCTCGATCCACCGGCGAAGGGGCGGCTGGGCGAGATCGGGGTGCCCACGCTGGTGGTCAACGGACTCGCTGACGTGCCGCAGATCCAGGCCGTGTCCGGCCTGCTGGCCGACGGCATCGCGGGGGCACGCCGGCTGGACCTGCCCCGGACGGGTCACCTACCGCCACTGGAGCGGCCGACGGAGACGACCTCCGCGCTGGCGGAGTTCCTTGGCGCGCTTCATCGGCCCGCCGGACGGCCGGGCCGGGGTGACGCGCGATGACACCGGCCGTGAACGGCCACGCGCCGCGGATCTCCGCCTGGCTGCGCGCCCGCCCCGCCAGAGCGGGACGCACCCGTGTCCTGGCCGTCGAGGGGCGGTCGGGGTCGGGGAAGTCCACCCTCGCCACCGCCGTGGCCGCGGAGCCGCCCGCTTCCGTCATACGGATGGACGACCTCTACCCGGGGTGGGACGGCCTGCTGAGCGGGGTCGACGCGCTGGTCGAGTGGATCCTGCTGCCGCTGAGCCTGGACCGGCCCGCACGATGGCGACGCTACGACTGGGCGGACGGCGCGTACGCCGAGTGGCACGAGGTTCCGGCCGCCGGGACCCTGGTCGTCGACGGCACCGGCTCCGGCGCGCTGGCCGCCGCGCCGTACCTGAGCGGCCTGCTCTGGCTGGAGGCGGCCGACGAGGTACGCAAGGACCGCGCGCTGGGGCGCGACGGCGATCTCTACGCCCCGCACTGGGAGCGCTGGGCGGCCCAGGAGGAGAGTTTCCACATCCGCGACGACGTCCGTGCCCGCGCCGACCTGACGATCGTCACCGGCTGAGGCGCCGAACCGCGACCGCCCAGGAAATCCGAGACTTCCGATCCGGAAGTGCCTCTCCACCCCGGCGCACCGGGCAGGCTGGAGGGGCGCCGGGCACGCCGGTGCCGGCCCACAACGAGGAGAGCCCGTGACCACATGGATGCTGCTTGACTACGGCGAGGTCATCTCCATGCCACAGCCCGCCGGCGAGATAGCGGTCATGGCGGAGCTCGCCGGCCAGGATCTCGCGACCTTCGGTGACCGCTACTGGCGCCACCGCGACGCCTACGACCTCGGCCAGGCCCCCCACGCGTACTGGAGCGAGGTCCTCGGCCGGACGCTCGACGACGGCGATCCCCTCGTGGCCAGGCTCGACGCGGCCGACACCGCGAGCTGGTCCCACCTCAACCCCGAGACCCTGCGCGCGATCGAGGGGTTCGCCGGGCGCCACCGGCTCGCCCTGCTGTCCAACGCCCCCGAGTCGCTGGCGGCGGCCATCGACGACGCGCCGTGGTCCGCGGCGTTCACCCATCGCTTCTACAGCTGCCGGCTGGCCCTGGCCAAGCCGGATGCCGCCGTCTTCGAGCAGGTCCTGCGCCGGCTCGACGCCGTCCCCGGTGACGTCACCTTCCTCGACGACCGGGCGGTCAACGTCCGCGCCGCGGCGGCGCTCGGTATCAACGCCGTCCTCCATCCGGCGCGACCGTCCTCGTGGCACCAGGGCTGAGGTCAGGCTGAGAAGCGCGTCACCCACTCGCGGGCGCCGGGAAGGATCTCCTCCACCGGCGCCACCTGCGGGTACCAGGTGCGTTCCCATTCCAGGCAGACCCAGCCACCGAAGCCGCGCAGCAGATCGCCGCACCCGTCGAGGGGAACCCCGCCCGCCCACATCGGCACCGGAGTGGTGTCGGTCGCCGAGACCGCGTCCTTGATCTGCACGTACGCGAGGTGATCGCCCAGCGCCGCCAGGGTGTCGGCGGGCGCCTCGCCGTGGCGCCACGGGTGCAGCACGTCCCACAGCGCGCCCGCGGTCTCCGGCACACTCGCGGCGTCCAGCAGCCGCCCGACCGCGGCACCGGTCGGCATGGCGTCGTGGGTCTCCACCAGCACCCGTACCCCGGACTCGGCGCACAGGTCCGCGACCGCGCGCAGCCGCCGCGCCCCCGCCTCGAGGTCCTGCCCGCCGGGAAAGACCCGCACGGCGGGAGCGCCCAGGTCCGCGGCGAGGACCAGGTCCTCACGAAGTTCCCGTACCACGGGCTCGTCCGGGCCGGTCACGGCGATCCCGACATATCCCGCGAGGGCGGAGATCTCCAGCCGGGCCGCCCCGACGGCCGCGCGGACCTCCGCCCGCCGCGCCGGGGAGAGCCCGGCGTGGACCCCGGTATCGGGGTGGAGGCGGAGTTCGAGCCCGGCGCACCCGTACGCCACGGCCGTCTCGACGGCCCGCGCGAGGCCCTGCCCCGGCATGCCGAGCGTGCTGAACGCCAACCGCATCGAGCCCCCTTGGAAAACATTCATCGTAGACGCTAGGCCGCGTGGGCGCCTCCGTGGTCGGTGCGGGTCAGGCGGCGGCGGAAGACCCAGTAGGTCCAGCCCTGGTAGGCGAGGACCAGCGGGGTGAAGATGACGGCGACCCACGTCATCACCGTGAGCGTGTACGGGCTGGAGGCGGCGTTGTCGACGTTCAGGCTGTTGGCCGGGTCCAGCGCGGGCATCACGTCGGGCCAGAGGTTACCGAAGAGGGTGACCGTGATGGCGATGACGGCCACCGCGTTGGCGGTGAAGGCCCAGCCGTCGCGGCCGCGCAGGGTGGCGAGCAGCGCGCCCGCGATCCCGGCGGCGGCCAGCGCGGCGCTCGCCCAGGTGGCGGGCCTGCCGCCGCTGAGCTGGGTGACGGCCAAGAAGGCTCCGCCCACGACCAGCGTGACCACGGCGAGCCTCTTCGCCATGACGGCCGAGCGGGCGCGCAGGTCGCCGTCGGTGCGCAGGGTCAGGAAGAGCGCGCCGTGCAGCACGAACAACGAGAGCGTGGCCAGGCCACCCAGCAGCGCGTACGGGTTGAGCAGGGTGAGCAGCGTCCCGGTGTACTCGTGGTCGGCGTCCAGCGGGACGCCCCGGACGATGTTGGCGAAGGCCACGCCCCACAGGAAGGCGGGGAGCAGCGATCCGATGAACAGCGTGCGGTCCCAGCCTCGGGAGCTTTCGCTCTTGTTGCGGTACTCGATGGCCACGCCACGCAGGATGAGCGCGACGAGGATGAGGAACAGCGGCAGGTAGAACCCGCTGAACAGGGTCGCGTACCACTCGGGGAAGGCGGCGAACGTGGCGCCTCCGGCGACCAGCAGCCAGACCTCGTTGCCGTCCCAGACCGGCCCGATGGTGGCCAGGACGGTCCTGCGGTCGGCCTCGTCCCTGCCCAGCAGCGGCAGCAGGATACCGACGCCGAAGTCGAATCCCTCCAGGACGAAGTAGCCGGTCCACAGCACGGCGATGAGCACGAACCAGACGGTGGTGAGTTCCATGGGGGTTCCTTGGTGGGTGCCTCAGTAGGAGAGCGCGGGGGTGGTGTCTTCGGACGGCTTCTCGGTCTCGTCCTCGGGGCCGAGGCGGATGAACTTGAGGAGCAGCCGGACTTCGATCGCCGCGAGCACCGCGTAGAGAAGGGTGAAGCCGACCAGGGTGATCGCGACCTCGGTGACGTCGACGCCCGGTGAGACGGCGGCCGCGGTACGCATCAGCCCGAAGACGGTCCAGGGCTGGCGGCCCATCTCGGTGAAGATCCATCCCAGCGAGTTGGCCAGGAAGGGCAGCGCGATGCCGGCGATGGCGATCCGGTGGAACCACGGCCCGGCGGGGAGTCTGCGGCGCCGGGTGAGCCAGAGCCCGGCCAGGGCCAGCAGCGCGGCCAGCACGCCGAAGCCGATCATCAGCCGGAAGGACCAGTAGGCGAGACCGACCACCGGCCGGTAGTCACCGGGGCCGTAGATGGCCTCGTAGCGGGCCTGGATGTCGTTGATGCCCTCCACCCGGCCGTCCAGCGTGTTGGTGGACAGCAGGCTGAGCCCGTAGGGGATCTGCAGGTTGATGTGGTTTCGACCGTTTTCGACATCGCCGACGGCGAACAGCGAGAAGCCGGCGGAGGTCTCGTCCTCCCACAGCGCCTCGGCGGCGGCCATCTTCATCGGCTGCTGCTCGGTCATGATCTGCGCCTGCCAGTGCCCGGAGGCGGCCACCCCGACCGAGGCGACCAGGGTGACGGCCATGGCCACCCGCGCCGAGGTGCGGAAGAGCTCCACATGCCTCTTTCTGAGCAGCTGCCAGGCGCTCACCCCGGCGACGAACGTCCCGGCGGCGATGAACGCGCCGAACAGCACGTGCGGGAAGGTGACCAGGGTGGTGGAGTTGGTGAGCACCGCCCAGATGTCGGTGAGCTCCGCGCGGCCGGTCTGCGGGTTGAGGCGGTAGCCGACCGGGTGCTGCATCCAGGAGTTGGCGGCGAGGATGAAGTAGGCCGACAGGTTGGTGCCGATCGCGGCGATCCAGATCGTGGCCAGGTGGACCCTGGGCGACAGCCTCTCCCAACCGAAGATCCACAGTCCGAGGAAGGTGGACTCCAGGAAGAAGGCCATCAGTCCCTCCATCGCCAGCGGCGCGCCGAACACGTCACCGACGAAGCGGGAGTAGTCACTCCAGTTCATCCCGAACTGGAACTCCTGCACGATGCCGGTGACCACCCCCATCGCAAAGTTGATCAGAAACAGGCGGCCCCAGAACTTCGTCATCCGCAGATAGGTGGGATTGCCCGTACGGTGCCAGGCGGTCTGGAATCCCGCGACGAGTACCGACAGACCGATCGTCAGCGGCACGAACAGGAAGTGGTAGACCGTCGTAATCCCGAACTGCCAGCGCGACAGATCCAAGACGTCCATCAATGCTCCGTCTCACGAGTGATATCTCCGCAAGGATTCCGATTAGGGGTGTTTGCCACGTAGGGCCGCCGGGCCCTGATCGGAAGGACCTTGGTCCCGCCCCCTCGTCCCGGTATCCGGGACTTACGGCCCTCACTGTGGAAGATCACGGACGGCGGCGAGGTTTCCGCAGGTGAGGTGGTGGGTTAGGGGTATGTGGCTGCGGGGGAGGCCTCAGGTGATGCCGATCGGGGGACGCGGAGCCGGAGGAGCCCCGGACTCGCGGCGACATCGATCTTCGCAGTGGGAGAAACCCATGACCGGACGTAGATCGGCGCCGGGCGACCTTGGCCGCCGGATCGCCAGACGACGCGAGGATCTCGGCCTCAGCCGGGAGGAGCTGGCGAGGCGGGCCGGAATCGATCCCGGTTATCTCGCCTACCTGGAGGAGTCCGTGGCCTCACCGAACACCGGCACCGTGAACCGCGTGGCCACCGCCCTGGACACCAGGCCCGAGGAGCTGCTCGGCAAGTACACCGACCTGCCGCCCGGCCACGGCCGGGCAACGGGTCGCCCCGTGCTGGAGAAGCTCGACCGGGACGAGTGCCTGCGGCTCATCACCCCCGGAGGGGTGGGCAGGATCGCCTTCGAGGGGGCCGACGGTCCGGTGATCCTTCCGGTCGACTACGCCCTGCTCGGCGACTCGGTGATCTTCCGCACCGCCTTCGGCGGCCCGCTCGACGCCCCCCTGCGCACCGGGGTCCAGGGGGTCGAGTGCAAGGTCGCCTTCGAGGTCGACCGGATCGACGACGCCTGCCACGAGGGCTGGAGCGTGCTGGTGCGCGGCGGGATCCAGCACGTCTCCTCCGAGGAGGACCGGGCCACCCTGGCGGCGCTGGGCGTCCGGCCGTGGGCGGGAGGCGAGCGGGAGCCGTACGTGAAGATCACCGCCGCCGAGGTCAGCGGCCGGCGCATCCGGCGCGGCGTGTGATCCCCGCGGAGATGGACGCCTGGGTCGTCGCCCACCCGGGGCCGATCCTCTCGCGTCCCCTGCGTCGGGTCCGCGTCCCGGTCCCCTCCCCCGGGCCCGGTGAGGTGCTGGTCCGCGTCGAGGTCTGCGCGGTCTGCCGGACCGACCTGCATCTCGCCGAGGGCGACCTGCGGCCACGCCGTCCGAGGACCACACCCGGCCACGAGGCCGTGGGCCGGGTGGTGGCCGCCGGTCCCGGCGCCGGGCGGCTGTCGCCGGGCACCCGGGTGGGCGCGGCCTGGCTCCGCTCGACCTGCGGTCACTGCCGCTACTGCCTGCGGGGCTCGGAGAACCTCTGTCCCCGCTCGACCTACACCGGCTGGGACGCCGACGGCGGCTACGCCGAATACCTGACCGTTCCCGAGGACTTCGCCTACCCGCTGCCGCCGGAGGCGCCGGCGGAGAAGCTGGCACCGCTGCTGTGCGCCGGGATCATCGGCTACCGCGCGCTGCTCCGCAGTGACCTTCCTCCCGGCGGGCGCCTGGGCATCTACGGCTTCGGCGCCTCGGCGCATCTGACCGCGCAGATCGCCATCGCCCAGGGCGCGACGGTGCACGTGCTGACCCGCTCGGCCAGAGCCAGGGAACTGGCCATGACGCTGGGCGCGGCCTCGGCGGGCGACGCCGCGGACGCCCCGCCCGAGCCGCTGGACTCGGCGATCCTGTTCGCCCCGGTGGGCGAGCTGGTACCGGTCGCGCTGGCCGCGCTGGACCGGGGCGGCACCCTCGCGGTGGCGGGCATCCATCTCAGCGACATCCCGCCTCTGACCTACCAGCGCCACCTGTTCCAGGAGCGCACCCTGCGCAGCGTCACCGCCAACACCCGGGCCGACGGCCGGGCCTACCTGGAACTCGCCATGGCCCACCCGCCCCAGGTGACCACGGTGCCCTACCCCCTGGCCGAGGCCGACCGGGCCCTGGCCGACCTGGCCGCCGACCGGGTCGAGGGCGCCGCCGTCCTGACGATCTCCTCCCCCTGACCGGTTCCGGCCAAAGGAGCTCAGACCTTCCTGAGGACGCGGTGCAGGATGGCCGCCGTCCCGGCCGGCTGCTCGGCCTCGATGCCCAGGCGGTTCAAGATGTGCCAGTAACGCTCGACGTCGGCGGCCTTGTCCAGGTAGAGGGCGCCGGTGAGCTGTTCGAGGTAGACCACATCGGGCAGTTGCCCCTCGGGGAAGCGCAGGATGGTGGCGGGGCCGGTCACCGCGGCGGCGGCTCCGACGCTGAAAGGCATGACCTGGAACGTGACATGGCCGAGCTCGACGATCTCCATGAGGTGCCTGAGCTGGGCGCGCAGCACCTCGGGGCCTCCGACGGGGCGGCGCAGCGCCGCCTCGTCGACGATCGCCCAGAGCGTGGGGGGCTCTGGACGCCACAGGAGTCGCCGGCGTTCCATGCGCAGGGCGACGCGGCGCTCGATCTCGGAGGTGGAGGCATCGGCGCAGGCGGACCGGATGAGAGCACGGGCGTAGTCCTCGGTCTGCAACAACTCCGGGACGGACTGGACGTCGTAGGCGCGGATGAGGGACGCGGCCTGCTCCAGCCCGAGATAGGCGTCGAACCAGGCGGGAACCACGTCACCGTAGGCCTGCCACCAGCCGGGCCTGTTGGCCTCCGCGGCCAGGGCGAGCAGCGGGGCGCGTTCGTCGTCGTCGACGACCCCGTAGAGGGTGAGGAGATCGGCCACGTCGCGCTGCTTGAAACCGGTCCGCCCCAGCTCCAGGCGACTGATCTTGGAGTGCGACCCGCGGATCGCCTCCCCGGCCTCCTCACGTGTGATGTGACCGGCCTCGCGCAGCCGCCGCAACTGCGCGCCCACCAGCATGCGCACCACGGTGGGCCCGGCCTGCCGGTGATCCGGGCTGTGACCATCGGTCTGCGCATTTACCGCCCGAACAATGCGCAAATCTGCTCCTCTGAATCGCAGCCGCTTGATCCGTGACTCTTCAAGACTTTCACGCCGAGGTTGCTTTTCGCAGTGGGACGAGGACTCTCCGCGAGAAATTCGTACCATCTCCACACGTAATGGCAAGATCGTGGCAGCCTCGGCGATCCGGCGGGGCAGCCGGCCGGAGCGCCCGCCGGGTCCTTACGGCTCCCGGAAACCGGCCCGGCCCCGATCCGACCCCAAGGAGAACGCGTGGACGGCGAGCGACCCCCCTCCGGATCCAACGAGCTCAACCCGCATGTCGCCCACAACGCCAGAGTCTGGAACTACTGGCTGGGCGGCAAGGACCACTATTCCGCCGACCGGGAGGTCGGTGACCGTGTTTTCGCGATGTTCCCGAACATCGTCCATGTGGCCCGCGCCGACCGGGCGTTCCTGGGACGGGTGGTCCGCCACCTGACCGGCGAGGTGGGGATCCGGCAGTTCCTCGACATCGGCACCGGGCTGCCCACCGTGGACAACACCCACCAGGTGGCGCAGCGGGTGAACCCGCGGGCGCGCGTCGTGTACGTCGACAACGACCCCCTCGTACTCGTGCACGCCCGCGCGCTGCTGTCCGGCACGCCGGAGGGCGCCACCGACTACGTCGACGCCGACGCCCGCGACCCCGAGACGATACTGCGGGCCGCGGCGAAGACACTGGATTTCGGCCGTCCGGTGGCGGTCATGCTCCTGGGCATCCTGAACTTCGTCCTCGACACCGCGGAGGCCCGGTCGGTGGTGCGCCGGCTCATGGACGCCGTGCCCTCCGGCAGCCATCTGGTGCTCACCCACCCGACCCTGGAACTCGGCGGCGAGGGCAACGTCGAGGCGATGCGTTTCTGGAACGAGCACGCCAAGCCCCCGATCGTCGCCCGCAACGGCCAGGAGATCGCCGCCTTCCTCGACGGCCTGGAACTGCTCGAACCCGGCCTGGTCTCGTGCTCGCTCTGGCGTTCCGAGCTGGCCGGCGTCGGCGGCGAGCCCACCCGGATCGCCCAGTATGGCGCCGTCGGCCGCAAGCCGTAGGCCAGGCACCGCTCCCGGCTCCCCCGGAGCCTGGAACGGCGTCCGGCTCCGGGCGGAGGTGATCGCCGGCCACCCCCGTTGCTAGCATCGATCCATGCCACGCCCGCGAACCGTCAGCGACGAGGCGATCTTCGCCGCGGTCGCGGGGGTCGTCAGCCGGGTCGGTCCCGCCAGGCTCACCCTGGCGGCCGTCGCCAAGGAGGCGGGGCTCTCGCCCGCCACCCTGGTGCAGCGCTTCGGTTCCAAGCGCGCGCTGCTGCTGGGCCTTCACCAGGGCGACACCGAGGACGTCCGCCGGCGGCTGCGCGCGGCGGGCCCCCGGAACGGGATCCTTGAGACGCTGCTGGACAACCTGGCGGACCTGGCCGGGCCGGTCTCCGACCCCGTGGCCTTCTCCAACCACCTCGCCGTCCTCCACCAGGATCTCAGCGACCCCGAGTTCCACGCCCAGGCGCGGGCACACGCCCGCGCCATGCGTGAGGAGATCCACGACCTGCTCGTCAGGGCCACGGAGGCCGGCGAGCTCCTGCCCACCGACCTCGCACAGCTGGCCCGCTCCGTGCAGTCGACCTACAACGGCGCGCTGGTCACCTGGGCGATCCATCGCGAGGCGCCGCTGGAGACCTGGCTCCGCCGCGAACTCGACGCGGTTCTCGCCCCCTGGCGCGCCACCGGGAAAGCACGGGAGCGGCAGGCACCCTAGGCGGGCGGGCCCCTACGGCCCCGCCTGCCGGGGCAGCAGCCATTGAAGGCAGGACAGGCCCGGTGACCTGGCCGTCCTCTCCCATCGGCCGCCCCGAGTACGGGATCGGCGCAGGAGGCGCCTGGCAACCCGCGAAAAACGACATCCGTCTGGAACGATCCAGGATTTCACCTCCCCACGATCACCGCCAGGGCATGCGGTACGGGCACCTCAAGCACTCTCTTGTTCGCCGAAGGTTCCGATATCTTCGCAAAACAGCCGAAAAGCCGCAGTAGACACAAATGACTTTGACCTGCCACCGAGGATTGGCCATATTTGCGCAATGGTTAATCTACGCCCCCTCGCGGGAGCGATCCTCACATCCGCTTTGCTGATCGGCTACACCGCCGCCACCCCTGCGGCCGCCTCGACCGCGGAGACCGTCACGGTCTCCGTCACGGAGGCCGCGGCACGGCCGAGTAACGGAAAGATCCTCTACTCCCGCTACAGCCGCGGGCAGGGCACCCTGAAGGTCAAGAACGGCAACCGGACGGACGCCGTCATCACCCTGGTCCGCGGCAAGTCCAAGGCGCTCAGCGTCTACGTCCGCGCGCGGTCCACCGCCACCGTCAAGGTGGTCAGGGACGGCACCTACACCATCTTCTACACCTCCGGCTACAGGTTCAGCACCTCCAGCGGCAGGTTCACCCGCAACCCCTCCTACCAGCGCTTCGACGACCGGCTGAGGTTCGTCACGACCTCCACCAGCTCGACCATCTGGACCCTCACCCTCACCCCCAGCAGGGGAGGCAACGCCCGTACCCGCGGCGTCTCTCCGGGCGACTTCCCGGCCTGATCCCCCGAGGTCCCGCACGCCCGACCGCCATCGCGACGCCCGCAGCGTCACCGAAGGGCGG
>NZ_JBEOZN010000159.1:0-20970 GCF_040298085.1 Streptosporangium sp. NPDC001681
CATAAAAAACCCACACTCCCCTAACACATTTTTCTTTTTTTGTTTTGTGTTTTACTCCGTCTTTTTCTCCCTATCTCCGCGCCCCCCCCCCCCCCCCAAAAACCCGTTCCGGCGGTGCGGACGACAGGACACGAACCCTCCCGGCCGAAGTGGACAGGCGTTCCAGAGCCGGTGGGAACGGCTGTGTTCCTCAGGCCGCCGTGGCCTGCTCGGCCGCGGCGGCCACCTGCTTCAGCACGGTGGGCAGCCTCTCGGTGATCTCGCTGTCGTCGACCGGGTGGGTCTCGGCGAAGCGGACGATGGAGCCGGGGATCGAAAGCCTGACGTCGTCGAGGACGGTGCCGCCTGCGATGCCGATGGCCTTGCGTGCCTCGTCCTGAGCCCACACGCCGCCGTACTGGCCGTACGCCGTGCCGACGACCGCCACGGGCTTGCCCACGAAGGTGCCGGAGCCCATGGGACGGGAGTACCAGTCGATCGCGTTCTTCAGGACGGCCGGAATCGTGCCGTTGTACTCGGGCGAGAAGAGGAGGAAGGCATCGGCCCGCCGACCGGCCTCGCGGAGCTTCAGGGCGGCCTCGGGAACGCTGCCCTCGACGTCGATGTCCTCGTTGTAGAACGGGACGTCGGCGAGACCCTCGCAGATCTCGACCTCGACGCCCTCGGGGGCGAGCTTGACGGCCGCTTCGGCGAGCTGCCGATTGTGCGAGGCGGCCCGGAGGCTGCCGACGAGGGCGAGGATGCGGACGGACATGAAAACTCCTATTGGAGGTAAAACGGTCATTTATGGACAATCGTCCCGAAAGTAGATGTATCACATAAGCGGACTGCGGTCCACTTGTGCTCGGGCGCGCTATGCTGGGCAGATGACCCGACCCCCCGCCCCCACTCAGGTCGCATCGCCCCCGATGCGGGGGCTGCCTCTGGCGGACGAGCGTCATCAGGAGCGTGCCGACGCGGCACGCAACCGGATGCGCCTGCTTGAGGCCGCGTCCCGGCTGGTGGCGGAGCGAGGCGCGGAACACGTGACGATGGAGGCCGTCGCCGTCGCCGCCTCGGTCGGCAAGGGCACGGTCTTCCGTCGTTTCGGCGACCGAGTGGGTCTGATGCGCGCCCTGCTGGACCACGCGGAGCGCGAGTACCAGGAGACGTTTCTGTCCGGTCCCCCTCCGCTCGGGCCCGGTGCGCCGGCGGTGGAGCGGCTTGAGGCGTTTGGTGTCGCGACCCTTCGTCATCTGATGAAGTACACCGACCTGTACCTTGAGGCGGAGCAGTGTTCCAAGCGTCGTTACGCCGTTCCGGCTCGTGCGGTCCGCGTCACGCATGTGGCGGTCCTGCTGCGCGAGGCCGGCGTCACCGGCGACATCGAGCTCCTCGCGGAAGCGCTGCTCGGCTACCTGGACACGGCGCTCATCGACTATCTGCGCAGTGAACGCAACCTGTCCGCGGAGCGCCTCGAGGCGGGCTGGGTGGAATTCGTCGCCCGCGTGACGCGCCGGTAGGCCTTGCCCGAGTGTGGCTTTCGCGAGTGCCGGGCCGGCGGCGGTGAAGTGCCTCCAGCGGCATTGATCGCACGGCGGGATCAACAAGCCGCAACAGGGATCAGGCCCTTGAGAACACCCACGGAGACGGCTGTGCTGCCGCGTGGCCGAAAGTCCTGACATGTCCGCCGAGCCGGGGCGACTCCGGCAGGGGGTGGGCCGAGTGCGCCGACCGGATACTGATCTACGACGAGCGACACCTCCGGTCGGGTGCTCGGCGCGCATGTCGATCACCGCACCGATCCCGCCGTAACGACCACCCGATCACGAAGAACGGGGCAAGCCGTCGTGCCGGTGGAAGGCCGGATCGGGCGCCGGGGAGTGATCAACGAGTGTCACGAGCCGCATACCTCCAGTTCAGGCCATGTGCGATGAGTTTCGAAGCGGTACGGGCGCTGCGCCGTCGTGTGTAAAGCAAGCAATTGCTTGACATTTGTGCCACTGCCTTTTAAGGTCGAGATGTCCAGGCTGGCTGGTTCTGCCACCCGGCTCTGCTCGGCCTCGCTCTGAGCTCGGACGCCCTCGATCGGCTGGTGAACACGGTGAATCGATCACCGATCTGGAAGTGGCGGGATGGTTGCTGTGACTGATGAGCGCTCTGTGTCAGGTGAGTTGTTCCGTTCGGTGTTCCGGCGCCATCCGGCGGGGGTCACCGTGGTGACGCTCGGGTCACCGAGCGGACCTGTGGGGTTCACCGCGACCTCGGTCGTCTCGGTGTCGATGGACCCGCCGCTGCTGTCGTTCGCGATCGCACAGACCTCGTCGAGCCTGGCGGCGCTCTCCAGGGCCGAGAGCGTGCTCATCCACTGGCCGGAGGCCGGGCAGTCGGACCTGGCGACCCGCTTCGCGCGCAGCGCGCAGGAGCGCTTCAGCGACCCGGAGTTGTGGACCGCCCTCTCCTCCGGCGAACCGTTGCTGCACGGGGTCGCGACCTGGGTGAGGTGCCTGCTCACCGAGCGCGTCCAGGCCGGCGACCACACGATCGTGATCGGCCGGGTGGTGGAGGCCTGTATGAACGGTGGCGGCGACAACGCCCCGCTGGCCTACCTGGACGGCCGCTACCACGAGCTCGTGCCGATCGGCACCCCCTGACGGACCTCGGACTCGCGGGAGCGCGTGCGGGCATGGGCATCGGGCGGGCGATCGCCCGTGGGCCGGCGGAGGGGGCCGGGTTGCTCCCGGTCGCCCGCCGCGGTGACCTACCGGAACATGTCGCCGGCGACATCGCCGCTGAGACCATCCACATCGACGGTGGCATGCACCGCCACGCCTGATCGCAGACCGTGTCCGGCCCGGTGCACGCGAGCGCCCTCCCGGCCCGGCCGGGAGGGCGCTCGCGCGTTCGCGCACCGTCAGCCGAGGTCCCTGCGCGGGTACCGCTCGAACCGCTCGGGCAGTGGGAACGCGGGCTGCGCCGAGGCGCCGGCGACCCGCACCTGGCGAGTGTCCAGCAGCCAGCCCTGCTCCGACCGCACCAGCGTGTCGGTGTACCGCCCCCAGACGTGCAGCTGCTCGCCGCTCTCCACGCTCTCGTGCCAGGCGTAGACGTAGCTGACGGCCGATGCGGACGAGTCGCCGGAGAAACCCACCCGGATGTTCGATGCGTGGTGGTTGGTGGCGCGGTACCGGCCCAGCCGGTCGGTGAAGAGGGCGTGCAGCGTCTTCTTGCCGGTGAAGACCGCGCCGTTGCCGTAGTCGAACGAGGCGCCTTCGGTGAAGAGGCCGGCCAATTCGTCCACCTCGCCGCGGTCCACCAGGTCACAGTAGGCCAGCAGCACCTCGGTGACGGCCTCCTTGTCGGCCAGCCGCCGCAGCGACTCCTCGGTGAGACCACTCATCGGGCCACCTCCTCCACTCTGTTCTCCGCTCCGTCCGCGAACCCGCGGAGGATCTCAGCCAGCCGGTCGTCGTCGTCCACCGGCCATGGATGGTAGGAGGAGATCCGGTCCAGGCGGCCGGAGAACCGCTCCTTGCAGAGCTTCGGCATCTCCTCGGGCCGCCCCAGGACCGCGATGTGCCCGAGGAGGGTGTCGTCGATCAGATCGCCCATCCTGGCCCACTCGCCCGCGCGGGACAGCGCCTGTAGCTCGGGCTGCAGCTCCTCGTACCCGACCGAGGCGAGGACTCCGCGGTAGGCCGGGGTGGAGGCGTAGAAGGCGATCTGCTCCCGGGTCTTGCGCTTCATCTCTTCGAACTGCTCCTCGGTGTCACCCATCACCATGAAGATGGGGCAGTACAGCGAGACCTCCGACCGGTCGCGTGAGGCCGTCTCCATGCCGCGCCGCAGCGCGGGCAGGGTGACCTCGTCCAGGTAGGCCGTGGTGGTCATGCCGTGCAGGATCAGGCCGTCGCACAGCTCCCCGCCGAGTTCGGTCATCCTGTCCCCGACGGCGGCGATCATCACGGGGATGGCCAGGTCGTGGTGGGGCGGCGTGAACACCGGCGACATGAGGGTGTGCCGGTAGTGGGTGCCCTCGTAGTTCAGCTTCGACCCGGTGCGCCAAGCGGTCCAGATCGCGTTCATCGCGGTGAGGAAGTCGCGCATCCGCGCCACCGGGCTGCTCCACGGCATGGAGAAGCGCCGCTCGATGTGTGCCTGGATCTGGGTGCCCAGCCCCATGACGAATCGCCCGCCCGACAGTGCGGCCAGATCCCAGCCCAGGTAGGCGGTGGACATCGGATTGCGGGCGAAGGCGACGGCGATGGCGGTGCCGACCGTGGTCGTGGTGGTGGCGGTGAGGGCCGCCTGCGACTGCAGGAAGGCGTCGGTCACGCTCTCGCTGGCCCACAGGCCGTCGAAACCGACCCGCTCGGCCCGTGTGGCGATCGGGCCGCACACGGCGGCGGAGGAACCGATCATCCCGAGATCGATCTTCATCTGGCGTCCTTCGGTAGTCCCAGTACTCTCTCGCCCACCGCGTTGCGGAGGATCTCGTCGGTCCCGCCGCCGACCCGCAGGCCGGGCAGCCCGAGGGTCAGTTCCGACCAGGCGAACGTCCCCCACTCGCCGGTGTCGGCGATCATCGCGGTGCCGAGCACGTCGGAGGCGATGTCGCCGGCCCTGCGCAGCAGATCGACGAGGATCAGCTTCGACAGGGCGAGCTCGGGCCCCGGCACTCCGCCCTTGGCGGCGGCGAGCAGCCGGGTCGTGGTCTCGCGCGCCGCCCAGCTCCGGATGTGCAGGTCGGCCAGGGCGTCGCGGACCCGGGGGTCCCCGGCGGCGCCGGTGTGCCTGACCAGGTCGACCAGGCGGAACAGCAGCGCCTCGTCGATGCCGCTCTCCAGGCCGATCGCGCCGCGCTCGTTGAGCAGCACGTCGACCACCACCCGCCAGCCCTGGTCCACCTCGCCGAGGCGGTGGTCGTCGGGCACGTACACGTCGGTGAGGAACACCTCGTCGAAGGAGGCGCCGCCGGTCAGCTGCCGGATCGGGCGGATCTCGACGCCAGGGGCCCGCATGTCGACCAGGAAGGTGGACAGGCCGGCGTGCTTGGGCGCGTCGCGGTTCGTGCGCGCGATGCACAGCCCCAGGTCGCTGTAGTGAGCGCCGGAGCTCCAGACCTTCTGCCCGTTGAGGATCCACCCGTCGCCGTGCCGCTCCGCCCTGGTGCTGAGGCCGGCCAGGTCGGACCCCGCGCCTGGCTCGGAAAAGAGCTGGCAGGCGAGGAGCCGGGCGCTCCTGAGGCGGTGCAGGTATGTCTGCTTGAGGAACTCCGAGCCATGCTTCAGCAGCGCGGGGCAGAACGTCGAGACGCTGAATCTCGTGTAGCCGTCATCGGGCAGGTCGTACCGGGACTCCAGCTCGCGGAACCCGGTCGCGTAGTGCGTCGGTAGCTCGCGCCCGCCGTAGGCGGCCGGGCCGTCGATCCAGGCGAGCCTCGCCCGGTCGAGGGCGGCGCGGTAGTCCTTGAGACGGGCGATCTCCTCCTCCTCGCCCTCGGCCCGCTCGGCGACAACGGAGACCCGGTCGTCGCCACGGCCCCAGACCGCTTGACCGGTCTCATCGGAGCGGCGGGTGGCGTAGGAGCCGAGGAACGCGACCGCCTCGCGGTGGAATTCGTCCTCGTCGGGTAGCCGGTTCATGGTCCTCCAACGGTTCAGCCCCGTCAAGCGTTTGCTTCAGCTGTTCGGGGCTGGCTATGCTAGCAAAGCAAATGCTTGATTTACATGCTTCGTGGGGTGAGCATCCGCCCGGCCCGGGACCAAGAGGAACCTTGATGATCGGAATCACCGCCTACGGCGCCTACATCCCGGCCTACCGGCTCGACCGGAGTGAGATCGGCAGGTCTCTCGGGCTTCCGGGGCTGAAGGGCACCCGTTCGGTGGCCTCGCACGACGAGGACAGCACGACCCTCGCGGTGGAGGCGCTGCGGCGCGCCCTGCGGCGGTCGCCCGGCTTTCTCCCAGCCGAGCTCTGGTTCGCCAGTTCCCGCCCCGCCTACATGGAGCGGAGCAACGCCTCGGCGGTCGCCATGGCGCTCGGCCTGCCCGAGGAGCTGGCGGCCTTCGACGCGTGCGGCTCCATTCGGTCCGGCGCGGGCGCCTTCCGCGCGGGCCTCAGGGGCGCCGGAGCCGTCGTCGCCCTGGCCGACCTGCGGTACGGACTTCCCGGTTCCGAGGACGAACTGTACGGCGGAGACGCCGCCGCGGCCTTCGCGATGGGGGAGAACCCGGTCGCCGAGCTGCTGGGCAGCGCGGTCCGCACCATGGAGCTGCTGGACCGCTGGCGCTCCCCGGGCGCGCTGCGCACCCGGTCCTGGGAGGAGCGCTTCGGCGTCGACGAATACCTGGAGCTGATCGAGGCGGTGACCGCGGAGGCGGCCAAGGAGGCAGGGCTCGAACCGTCCGAGATCGACCACGTGGTGATCAGCGGCCCGCACCTGCGCGCCGTACAGGCCGCGCGCAGGCGCTTCGGCGCGGACCAGCTCGCGGCCGGCCTGGCCGATGACACCGGCTACGCGGGCACCGCGGACTTCGGGCTGCGGCTCTGCGCCGCGCTGGACCGGGCCGAGCCCGGGCAGACGATCCTGGCCGTCCTGGCCGCGGACGGGGCCGACGCGTTCGTGTTCCGCGCCACGCCCGAGCTCGGCGCGTTCCGCGCGGCGGGTGCCTCCCCGGTGTCCTCCACGGTGTTCCCGCTTGGATACGCCGACTACCTCACCTGGCGGGGCGTGCTGGACCGGGAGCCGCCGCGGCGTCCCGAGGTCAAGGCTCCCGCCCCGCCGGCGTCGTGGCGGACCATGCGCTGGAAGTTCTCCTTCACCGCGGCCCGCTGCACCGCCTGCGGGACCCGCAACCTCCCGCCGCGGCAGGTCTGCCTCGGCTGCGGGGCCGTCGACCAGGGCGAGCCCGCGCCCATGCGGGACCTGCTGGGCACCGTCGCGACATTCACCGACGACTGGCTCTCGGAGTCCGTGCAGCTGCCGGCCAAGGCGGTGGCCGTCGACTTCGACGGCGGTGGCCGGTTCGAGTTCGAGATGACCGACGCTCCCGGGCGTGAGGTGGCCATCGGGGATCGGGTCGCGCCTGTCTTCCGGCTCGCGAGCGTGGCGTCCAACGAGATCCGCAACTACATCTGGAAGGTTCACCCCTACAAGGAGGAGTCCTGATGCCCGCCCACGCTCTACAGAACCCGGTGGCCATCGTAGGCATGAGCTGCACCAGATTCGGCGAGCTCTGGGGCCGGTCGGTGGACGACCTCCTGGTCGAGGCGACCCTCGGCGCCGTGCGGAGCGTCCCGGGCCTGGAGCTGGGCGACGTGGACGCCTACTGGCTGGGAACGATGACCTCCGGTGTTTCCGGCCTCACCCTGACCAGACCGATGAATATCAGCAACCGGCCGGTCACCCGGGTCGAGAACATGTGCGCCACCGGATCCGAGGCGTTCAGGAACGCCTGTTACGCGGTCTCCTCCGGCGCCTATGACACGGTGATGGCGGTGGGCGGGGAGAAGCTGAAGGATTTTGGTTTCTCCGGGCTGGAAATGCCCAGCGTGCCCAATGACGGTACGCCGCCGAATCTGAGCGCGCCCGCCATGTACTCGATGATCGTGCCGTCGTACGCGCGGCGTTATGGGATTTCCGAGGAACAGGTCAAAGAGGCCATGACACACATTGCATGGCGAAACCATGCCAATGGTGCACTAAACCCTCGGGCGCAGTTCCGTAAGAACGTCTCCAAGGAGGTCATCGCTCGCGCGCCGGCGATCGCCGGCAGGCTCAGTGTCTTTGACAGCTCCGGTGTCGCGGACGGCGGTGCGGCGGCGATCATCGTCCGGGCCGAGGACGCGCACAGGTATACCGACCGTCCGCTGTACGTGCACGCGCTCGCGCTGAGCGCGGGGGCCGCGACCGGGCGCAACGACGACCGGTACGACTACTGCGATCTGCCCGAGGTCGTCCACTCCAGCCAGACCGCCTACGAGCAGGCCGGCATCACCGACCCGGCCGGCCAGATCTCGCTGGCCGAGGTGCACGACTGCTTCACACCGACCGAGCTGGTGCTGATGGAGGAGCTCGGCTTCTCGGCGCGCGGACAGGCGTGGCGGGATGTCCTGGCGGGTCGCTATGACCTGGGTGGCGCGCTGCCGGTCAATCCGGACGGGGGGCTGAAGAGTTTCGGCCACCCTGTCGGCGCGAGCGGCCTGCGGATGCTCTTCGAGATGTGGCAGCAGTTCCGGGGTGAGGCCGGTGAGCGCCAAGTCGCGAATCCCGCCTTCGGACTAGTGCAAAATCAAGGAGGTAGTCCCGGCGCGCTCGTGAGCGCCGTCTCGATCGTGTCCAGTCAGGCACCCTGAGTCGGCGTGATATACGCGCCTGAAGATTTCGCCCCATGTTCAGTTGAGGTAGGACGAGTCGATGACCCCTCCAGGAAAGACCACCAAGAGCGTTTCCCAGACACGGCGAAGGTCGATGGGATCGCCCGCCGGACAGGCGCGTAAGGAAAGCGTTCTGCTCGCCGCCTCCAAGGTCTTCGCCGAGAAGGGCTTCGCCAACGCGACAGTGCGGGACGTGGCCGACGAGGCGAACATGCTTTCGGGGAGCCTCTACTACTATTTCGACTCCAAAGAGGCGATCGTCGAGCAGGTGCTCGTCGACTACCTCGGCGTGATCATCCGGGAATACCAGTCCGCGGTGGCGGAGGCCGCCGATCCCTCCGAGGCGCTGACCGGGCTGATGGCGAGGGCGCTGCGAAGCCTGGTCCGCAACCGCAACGAGGTCCTGATCCTGCAGAACGACTGGTCCTACGTGCAGGACTTCCCCTCCATCGTCGACCGCCAGCATGAGGTCGAGCGGATCTGGATAGACGTCATCCAGGCGGGCATGGACAGCGGCGCGTTCCGCGGCGAGTTCAGCGCGCGGATGGTCTACCGGACCGTGATGGGCGCCGTTCAGGCGGTCATCCGCTGGTTCGACCCGGCGGGTTCCGTGACCATCGACGAGCTGATCGAGATCGAGACCGTGCTGCTCCTGCGCGGCGTGCAGGTCCCGTGAGCCGCTGACCTCGCTGACCGGGCGGGGCAGGGGGCCTTCCCGTCGCTCCCCCCGGGCCGCGTTCGGTGGCTCCGGAATCGGATCGCGGCAGTCTAGGAAGAAAATGAAGCAACTGCTTGCTTGAAATAGTGAAAGGACACGCATGCGGGTGGACGCAGACCTCCGTGCAGAGTTCGGGGACACCGTCGGGCGGTTTCTCGATGCCCACAGTCCGGCCGAGGTCAGCCGCGTCTCCCGCGGAGGGGCCGAGGAGCCGCTGTGGCAGGCCTTCGCCGAGGAACTGGGCATCCTCGGCCTTTTGCTGGACGAGGACGCGGGCGGCCAGGGCGGGTCGATCGCCGACCTGGGCACGGCGCTGATCGAGGCCGGACGGGTCGGGCTGCCGGCATCGCTCCTCGTGACGGCCGGCCTGGCGGTGCCGCTGCTGGGGCGGGCGGGCGTCGACCGGAATCGCGGCCTCCTGGACGAGATCGTGGCCGGGCGCGCGGTCGTGGCCCTGGCGCTGCACGAGGACTCCGCAGGGACCGACCTCGCCTCCCCGGGCACCGAGGTGGAGCGTGCGGACGGCGGCTGCCGGGTCTCCGGGCTCAAGCGATTCGTCGCCGCGGGTGGAGAGGCGACGCACTTTGTCGTCCTGGCCCGCGCCGCGGGAGCCGCCGCGCCGCAGGAAGCCTGCCTGGTGCTCGTCGAGCGCGGCGCCGGCGGCCTCGCCGTCGAGCCGATGAAGGCGCTGGACGACAGCCGGGACCTGGCAGTGCTCAGGATGGACCGTGTCCCCGGGCGCGTGCTGGCCGAGGGGGCCGAGGCGGCCGCCCTGGCCTCTCGGGCGTTCACCGAAGGGGCGCTGCTGACCGCGGCGGACGCTCTGGGCATCGGCGAGCGGTGCCTGTGGCTGGCCATCGACTATGCCAAGACGCGCACCCAGTTCGGGCGGGCCATCGGGTCCTTCCAGGCGATCAAGCACAAGCTGGCCGACATGTACGCGGAGACGCAGTCGGCGAGGTCGGCGGTGGAGTCCGCGCTCGACCAGGCCGCCGCCGCGGAGCCGGGCTGGGAGAACGCCGCCTCCATGGCGAAGGCGCGAGCCTCGGACGCGGTGCTGCACGTGGTCAGGGAGGCGATCCATGTTCACGGTGGGATCGGGTTCACCTGGGAGCACGAGCTCTCCCACCACTTCCGACGGGCGCTGACCGACTTCTCCCTCTTCGGCACCCCCACGTACCACCGCGAGATCGTCGCCCGGAACCTCGGAGTCTAGACATGTCCGATATGCCGTCCAGTGTCGTCCTGCGTGAGGTGGGTCCGCGCGACGGGCTCCAGAACGAACTCCCGGTGCCCACCATCCGCAAGGCGGAGCTGATCGCGGCACTGGGCACGACCGGTCTGTCGCGTATCGAGGCCGTGGCGTTCGTCCACCCCAGAGCCATCCCGCAGATGGCGGACGCCTCCGAGGTGTGGGGCGCGGTGGAACCGGTCGCGGGCATCGAGTACTCGGCGCTGGTGCCCAACCTGCGCGGGGCGCAGCGTGCCCTGGCCGAGGGCTTCACCGACCTGGAGATCATGGTCTCGGCGTCGGAGACGCACAACCTGCGCAACGTGAACCGCACCCCGGAGCAGTCGCTCGACGGGATCGCCGAGGTCATCGACTTCGCCCACGGCAATGGCGCCAGCTGCCAGGTGATCGTCGCCACCGCGTTCGGCTGCCCCTACGAGGGTGAGATCGCAGCGGAACGCGTCGCCGCGTTCGCGCTGCGCGCCGTCGCCGACGGGGCCGACTCGATCTGCTTCGGCGACACCACGGGGATGGGCTCGCCGCCCCGGGTACGCCGGATCGTGGGCCTCTTCCGCGAGCAGGCGCCCGATGTCCGGGTCGCCCTGCACTTCCACGACACCCGGGGCACCGGCATGGCCAACCTGGTCGCGGGCCTGGAGTCCGGCGTCACCGAGTTCGACGCGAGCGTCGGCGGCCTGGGCGGATGCCCCTACGCCCCGGGGGCGAGCGGCAACATCGCCACCGAGGAAGCGGTCTACCTGCTCCAGGAACTGTCCGTGGACACGGGCGTCGACCTGGACGCGCTGCTGGAGGTCGCCGACCTCGCCCAGCGGATCGTCGGCCGCGAACTGCCGTCGCGCCTCCTCAAGGCGGGCCCGCGATCCCGGCTCGCCGCATCCTGACCCCACGTTGACCGGACCGGAGAACAGCATGCCCCTGGACCCCGCCTACATCGGCAGTACGGTCGGCCCTTTCGAGATCGAGTGGACCGCCCGCGAGTCGCTGCTGTACGCGCTCGCCGTCGGAGCCGGGGCGCGGGACCCGGGCGGCGAGCTCCAGTTCACCACGGAGAACAGCACCGGCGTCCGCCAGCAGGTCATCCCGAGCTTCGCCGTGCTCATCGGTCATATCGGCGGACTGCCCGAGGTCGGCTCCTACGACCCCGGCAAGGCCGTCCACGCCGAACAGCACTTCCTGCTGGAGCGCCCGTTGCCTCCCGAGGGCAGGGCGGTGTCCACGACCACGGTCACCGACATGTGGGACAAGGGAAGGGACGCCCTGCTCTGGACCGAGACCCGCACGGCCGACGCCGCCACCGGGGAACCGCTCGCGGTCTCCCGCTCCTGCGCCTACCTGGGCGGGGCCGGCGGCTTCGGCGGGGAGCGCGGCCCCCGGTCGGAGTGGGCGGCGCCGGACCGCGAGCCGGACGTCGTGGTGAGCATGCCCACCCGGCCCGACCAGGCGCTCCTGTACCGGCTCACCGGGGATCGCAACCCGCTCCACTCCGATCCGGTCTTCGCCGGGAAGTACGGGTTCCCGCGACCGATCCTGCATGGCCTGTGCACCTACGGCTTCACCGCCCGCGCCATCGTGAACGGGCTCTGCGACGGGGACGCCTCCCGGTTGAGGGGCATGTCAGGGCGCTTCAGCCGACCGGTGACGCCGGGGGACACCCTTTCTGTGGCGCTCTGGCGTGACGGCGCCGACGTCCGTTTCCTGACCTCGACCGAGGAGGGCGGCACGGTCATCGACCGCGGCGGCGCCCTTCTGGACGTTTGACGGCGGCACCGGCCACCGAAGGCCAGGGGGAACAGGCCTCCCGACCGCCACTCCCACCGAAAAACCGCGTTGACCTCTTGCTTTTCCAATATCACGTCTCGCATAATCAAACAGTTGCTTTAAAGCAAGCGTTTGCTTTAAAGGCGGGGGTCCGGTTGTTGGGGGCCTAGCCCAGGAGGGTAAGCAGTGTCTCGTCTCAAGAGTGCAAGGAGAGGTTCGAGCCTCGCTGTCATCAGCGCGGCCCTCTCCGTCATGATGATTCTCACGTCGTGCGGTTCGTCGGGTGGCAGTGGGCCGGACGAAGGCCAGGTCTACAAGGTGGGCTTCCCCGCCCTGCTCAGCGGCGCCGCCGCGTTCGCGGGCAAGCCCATCGCAAACGGTGCCGAGCTCGCCGCGGAGGAGATCAACCAGACCGGGTTCCTCGGCGAAGGCGCGACCGTCGAGCTGAAGGTGGAGGACATCAAGTCCGACCCGGCCAAGGCGATCGCCCTCTACCGGCAGTACGTCGCCGACGGCGCGTCCGGCGTGCTGTGCTGCGGCCTGTCCAGTGAGGCCGGGGCCCTGGCGCCGGTCATCAGGCAGAGCAAGACACCCGGGGTCGTCACCTCGGCGATCCTGGACGGGCTCGCCTCTCCGCCCGACCTGTTCCGCCCCGTCATCCTGCCGTCCGCGCCGGGCGGCGTCTACGACAAGTTCGTCGACAACATGGTGAAGGCGGAGGGCTACAAGACCGCCGTCCTGGTCGTCAACGGCGACAACGACGCCATGGTCGCCGACGGCAAGGTCTGGAAGAGCGCGATGGAGCGCAACGGCGTTCAGGTGCTCGACACCGTCTCGACCAGCGCCGCCGACCGGGACTTCACCGCGCCCGCCGCGCAGATCGAGGCCAAGAAGCCGGACGTCGTCATCAGCAGCATGCTCGGCCTGTCGTCCTCGCTGCTGGCCAGGTCGCTGCGCGAGCGCGGCTACGACAAGCGGATCCTGTCCAGCTACGGTGCCTCGGGCCCGGTCCTGTTCGAGACCGGCGGGGCCGGCCTGAAGGGCCTCGCGTTCGCCACCCCCTTCGCCGCGGGTCATTCGGCCAATGAGACCGCCAAGAAGTTCACCGACCTCTACACCAAGAAGTTCGGCGCCGAGCCCGACATGTTCGCGGCCCAGGGCTACACCGCGATGTGGCTGCTGGCGGAAGGCCTCAAGAAGTCCGGCGACCCGTCGCCCGAGGCGGTCGGCAAGGCGCTGTCGCAGATCACCACCCAGGACACCGTCTACGGCCAGCTCCGTTACGAGAACGGCCAGGCGGTCCTGGACGATCCCGGTGTCTACCTCGAGTGGACCGGCGACGGGAAGCTCACCCTGCTGAACCCCGCAGGCTGAGCTCCGAGAGCGGAGGAACGTTCCAATGGAGTACGGCGTAGCGTGCGACATCACGGTCGGCGGGCCCGGCCTGCCCGGTGAGATCGAGGCGGCCGCCGCGGCGGCCGAGGCCGCGGGCCTCGCGTCGTGGTGGGCGGTCGGCGACCGAGAGCAGATCGGTGGCGGACACGACGCGGTCCTCGGACTGCAGTGCGCGGCCCGGGCGACCGGTTCGATCCGCCTCGGGCTGAGCGGGGACATCCTCTCCGTGCGGGGTCCGGCACTGCGGGCCAAGCAGGTCGCCACGCTGGACTGGTTCGCCGGCGGCAGGCTGGAATACGGGCTGGACCTCGAGGAGGTGCCGCTCGCTCTGGGCGGCGCCCCCGACGGGGACACGCTTGGCACGACGTCGGAGTACCTGGCGGCGATGCGGGCCCTGTGGTCACAACGCCGTGCCTCCCACCAGGGCGACCGCGTCGCGTTCAGCGGCGCGATCGCCCTGCCCCGGCCGGTCGGCGGCGGACCCGGCATCCATATGCGCCACGGCGGCGAGGACGTGCTGCGGCTGCTGGCCCGCGAGGCGGACGGGTGGCTCGGCTGGCTGCTGACGCCCGCCGACCTCCCCGGCGCCCTCGCCCTGCTCGCCAGGACCCTCGGTGACGCGGGTCGCGACCAGGGTGAGGTCAGACGCACCTGGTTCGTCCCCGAGCAGGAGATCGGTCCGGCGCGCGAGCTGCTGACCCGCGACCCCTCCATCCGGGTCGACGAACTGGTCGCGGTCTACGGCGACCTGCCCTCGCCCGAGCGGCTGCGCGCCCTCGCCGGGGCCTGACCCGGCCCCGCGCGAACCTCACGCGTGCGCCCTCGCACGACGGCTTGAAACGGCTCTCCACACGACGACGAGATCGGAAGGAGCGGCGATGGAGATCGGTCTGGTGGACCTGTTCGACGGGTCCGCGCAACGGGACCTGGCATATATGCGCACGTTCGCGCTGACCGCCGAGGCGGCGGGCTTCTCCGCGCTGTGGCTGCCTGAGCACCTGGTCTTCTTCGAGGAGTACGAGTCGGCCTACCCCTACCCGGCCGCTCCCAGCTCGGCCAACCCCGAGGTGGTCGAGGTCCACAGGTACGGCGACGCCGCCGCGACCGCGCCCCGGGTGGAGGCGGCCCAGGAGCAGGGGCTGCTCGACGTGCTCCAGGCGGCCGCCGAACTGTGCCGCCACACCACGCGGCTGCGCGTCGGCTCCTCGGTGCTGCTGCTGCCGATGCGCGACCCGCGCCTCCTGGTCAGGGAACTGGCCACACTCGACCTGTTCACCGGCGGGCGCTTCGACATGGGGGTGGGGGTCGGCTGGTCGGCGGAGGAGTTCGCCGCCGCCGGGGTACCCTTCGCCGAACGCGGCGCCCGGTGCGAGAGCAACCTGGCTCGCGTCTCCGAGCTCTGGGGCCGTACCGGTGGCGAGCCGGGGGTGCCCGCCATGCCCGACACGGGCCGGCCGCTGCCGCGCATCCTGGTCGGCGGCCATTCGAAGGCGGCCATCCGCCGCGCGGCCAGGTACGCCGGCGGCTGGTATCCGTGGAACCTCACCACCGGGGACTTCTCCCGCCACCTGGCCGAGGTCGAGGCGGGGCTGCGGGAGAACGGCCGCTCCCGTGAGGACTTCCACGTCGTCGCCGGCCTCCGGTTCCACGGCGCCCTCGCCGAGCTACGCCCGATGGTGGAGCGCTACCTCGAACTCGGAGCGAACGGAGTGAACCTCTCCCTGCGCATGACACCCGAGAACTATGGAGATGTAATGCACGAGATCTCGCAGGCACTGGGGCTTGCGGTATGAGCTTGCGAAACGGTGCCGCCGCGCCCGACACCGAGGCGTTCCGCGCGCAGGTGCGCGGTTGGCTGGAGGAGCACGTGCCGCGCGGACCACTGGGGTCCTGGACGAGCCCGGAGGGGTTCGAGCAGCACCGGGAGTGGGAGCGAGTGCTCTTCGAGGGCGGCTACGCGGCGATCGACTGGCCCGAGGAGTACGGCGGCCGCGGCGCCGACCTCTTCCACACCATCGCCTTCGCCGAGGAGTACTACCGGGCCGGGGCGCCCGCCCGGGTCAACATGGGCGGCCTGTACCTGCTCGGCCCGATCCTGATGCGCTACGGCACGGAGGAGCAGCGCAGGCGCTGGATCCCGCGGCTGCTGTCCTGCGAGGACATCTGGTGCCAGGGGTTCAGCGAGCCCGATTCCGGCTCCGACCTGGCCTCGCTGCGCACGCAGGCGGTCCGCGAGGGCGACGAGTTCGTCGTCAACGGCCAGAAGACCTGGACGTCGTTCGGCGGCTTCGCCGACTGGATATTCGCGCTGGTGCGCACCGATCCCGAGGCGGGCAGGGAGAAGAAGCACCGGGGGATCACCTTCCTCTGCGTCGACCTGCGCTCCCCCGGGGTGGAGGTCCGCCCGCTGGCCATGGTGGACGGGACGAAGGGCTTCGCCGAGGTCTTCTTCACCGACGTCAGGGTGCCCGTCGCGAACGCGGTGGGGGAGATCGGCGACGGCTGGCGGGTCGCGATGTCCACGCTCGGCTTCGAGCGCGGCGCCGTCTTCGGCGACCACGCCAAATACTCCGCCGACGTCGAGTCGTTCGCGGAGCTGGTGCGGGCGCGTGGCCTTGATGACGACCCGCTCGCCCTGGACGAGCTGGGGCGGCTCTTCGTCGAGACCGAGGTGTACCGGGCCAACGTCTACCGGCTCGCCGAGCTGTCGGAGAACGGCGTCAACCTCGACCTGCAGGCCAGCATCAACAAGCTGTACTGGACCGAGACGCAACACCACATCTTCGCCGCGGGCCTGGACCTGATGGGCGGGCTCGGCACCATGGGCGGCGGCTCGTCCGTGGTGCGAGAGGCGCTCACCCCACAGGCCGCCCGCGTCTGGGCGGACTGGCACCACCGGTACTGGTACGCGCGCGCCGCCATGATCTTCGGGGGGACCTCCGAGATCCAGCGGAACATCATCAGCGAACGCCTCCTGGAGCTGCCGATGGAGCCCCGACGATGACCACACCTGCGATGAACATTCCGCTCGACGAAGAGCAGCGGGAACTCCTCAAGGCGACCCGCCGGCTGCTGGAGGAGTACGCGGGCGAGGACCACCTGCGCCGGTGCCTGGACGCAGGCGCCGCCCACGACGCGGAGCTGTGGGGGCGCCTGGCGGACCTGGGCCTGACCTCGGTCCTGCTGGACGAGCGGTGGGGCGGGGTGGGCCTGGCGGAGCACGTGCTCGCGCCCGTGCTGCACGTTCTGGGGGAGTTCGCCGTGCCCGAGCCTTTCCTGGAGACCGCGGTCGTGGCCGGCCCGCTGATCCAGGAGGCGGCGCCCGAGGATTTCGCGGCGGCCTGGCTGCCCCGCATCGCCTCCGGTGACGCGCTGGTGGCGGTCTCGTTCGGTGAGCGCACCCCCGTCGCGCTGGAGGCCGGTCAGGCCGACCTGTTGCTCGTCTGCGAGAGCGGTGGCGTACGCGCCCTGGAGAAGGGGGCGTTCACCGCGGAGTGGCAGGAGGCGGTCGATCCGCTCTATCCGCTCTACCGGGTCGCCTGGGACGCCGCGGACGGGCAGGTGATCAGCCGGGATGCCGCCGCGGTCGAACGGGCCTGGACACGGGCCGTGGCCGGCGCCGCGTGCCTGCTCACCGGCGTGAGCCGGCACCTGCTCGACGTGACGGTCGACTACGTGAAGGTGCGCAGGCAGTTCGGCCGGCCCGTCGGATCGTTCCAGGCGGTGAAACACAAGCTGGCGAACGTCGCCACGGTGGTGGACCTGGCGGGTGCCGCCTCGATGGCCGCGTTTCGGGACACCGGCGCCCCGGACGCCGCCGTGCGGGCCGCGGTCGCCAAGGCGTACGCGGGGGAGGCGGCGAAACCGGCCGACCTGGAGGCGCTCCAGTTGCATGGCGGGATCGGGTTCACCTGGGAGTACGGGTTGCAGTTCTGGCTCAAGCGTTCGATGTCGCTGTCCGCCGCCTTCGGGACCGCCAGAGAGCACCGGCGCGCGCTCGCCGAGATGGTGGTCGCCCGTGCGGGAGGGCGGCGATGAGCACCGGGAACCTGGGGTTCTGGCGGATCGCCGAGCGCTTCCCCGATCGGATCGCCGCCGTCGCGCCGGACGGCTCATCGGTCACCGCGGGTGAGCTGCTGGCCCGGGTGAACCGGATCACGCGGCTGCTGCGCGGCCTGGGCCTGCGGCCCGGCGACCGGGTGGCGCTGGTGGCCGCGAACGAGATCGCGGCCCTGGAGACGGTCCTGGCCTGCCAGCAGGCCGGGTGGTACCTGATCCCGGTCAACACCGCGCTCAGCGCCGGTGAGATCGCGTACATCATGGGCGACTGCGCGCCGGGCGCCGTGGTGACCTCCCCGCGGTACGCGGACACCGTGTCGGCCGCGCTCGACGAGGTGGGGCTCGCCGGGGAGCGGCGCTTCTCCACCCTGCCCGCCGAGGGGTTTCGCCTGCTGGAGGAGGCCGCCGCCCCGTTCTCCGCGGACCGGGTCGAGGACCGCGTGTCCGGTGCCTTCATGGCCTACACCTCGGGCACCACGGGCCGTCCCAAGGGCATCAGCCGGGCGCTGGCCGGTGGCGACCCCGATGATGTCCTCGGCGCCGGGGCGCTCTGGCAACTGGGCATGTTCGACGTCGAGCCGCTCGGAGACGGTACCCATCTGGTGACCTCCCCGCTGTCGCACACCGCCGTGAACGGGCTGGCCCTGGCGTCGCTGCACCTGGGGCACCGGGTGGTGCTGATGGAGCGGTTCGACGCGGCCGGGATGCTCCGGCTCATCCAGGAGGAGCGGGTGACCACGACGCACGTCGTGCCCACCCAGATGCACCGGCTGCTCGCGCTCGACCCCGAGGTACGCGCGTCGTTCGACGTGTCGAGCATGCGCAACCTGATCCACGGTGCGGGCCCCTGCCCGCCCGCGGTGAAGCGCGGGATCATCGACTGGTTCGGCCCGGTGGTGTACGAGTACTACGGCGCCAGCGAGGCCGCGGGAACCGTCATCGACTCCCGCGAGTGGCTGGCCAGGCCCGGCAGCGTCGGCAGGGCCCAGCCCGGCGCCGGCGTCCGGATCATGGACGAGCACGGGCGCGAGCCGGGTCCGGGAAAGAAGGGCCGGGTCTACCTGGAGATGGGTCCCAGGGCCTTCGAATACCACGGCGACCCGGAGAAGACCCGCTCAAGCGTGACCGACGGCTACGTGACGGTGGGCGATCTCGGCTACCTCGACGAGGACGGATACCTCTTCCTGCTCGGCCGGACCGCCGAGGTCGTCGTCTCCGGCGGGGTCAACGTCTACCCGGCCGAGGTGGAGGCGGCGCTGCTGGAACACCCCGACATCGCCGACGCCGCTGTCATCGGCATCCCCGACCAGGAGTGGGGCGAGATCGTCTGCGCGGTGATCCAGCCCATGGACGGGGCGCGTGAACGCGCCGCCGAGCCGGACTTCGGCGACGAGATCATCCGGTTCTGCCGGGAGCGGATCGCGCGGTTCAAGGTGCCCCGCCGGATCGAGACGGTGGAGGCGCTCCCACGCGGCGCCAACGGAAAACTCCGCAAGCACCTGCTGCCCCAGGCGGCGAAAGGAGCCGGCGAGCCCTCCGGCGGGCCGGCGGAAACGGACGGGAGGCGATCCGGATGAGCACGAAACCCCTGCCGCTGCCCACTCCTGACACCGCGGGCTTCTTCGAGGCCGTCGACGGGGGTGAGCTCAAGGTGCCGCGCTGCCGCGAGTGCGGCGACTTCTTCCTCTATCCGCGCGCGTACTGTCCGGCGTGCATGTCGGACCAGGTCGCGCTCGAACCGGTCTCCGGCGTGGCCACGCTGGAGTCGTACGTGGTCAACCACCGCGCCGCGCCCGGGTTCGAGGGCGAGGTGCCGTACGTGGTCGCGCTCGTCAGGCTGGCCGAGGGGCCCAGACTGCTCGCCACCGTCACCGGAGCCGGTGAGGCGGGGAGCGGGCTCGTCATCGACGGTGAGCTCGAAGTGGTCTTCGAACAGCGGGGCGAGCGGAAGGTCGTCGGATTCCGGCCAAGAAAGGATGAGGGATGAGCCTCCGAGGCAAGATCGCCATTGTCGGCGCCGCCGAGACGGACCGTATCGGCAAGGTCCCCGACATGTCCGCGCTGGAGCTGCACGCCCAGGCGGCCGTCAACGCGCTGCGCGACGCGGGCCTCACCGCGGCCGACGTCGACGGCGTCGCGTCCGCCGGTGAGTCTCCGATCGACGTGGCCGACTACCTGGGGATCGTCCCGGAATATCTGGACGGCACGAACGTCGGCGGCAGTTCGTTCATGCTGCACGTGCGGCACGCCATGGCCGCCATCGTGTCCGGGCTCTGCACGACCGTGCTGGTCACGCATGGTGAGTCCGGGCGCTCCCGGGTGGGCATGGTGCCGTGGGCGCCCGCGCCGCAGTCGTACATGGCGCAGTTCGAGGTCCCGCACGGCCCGATCGGGGCGCCGTCGCTGTTCCCGATCGGCGTACGCCGCTATATGCACACGTACGGGATGACCAGGGAGCAGTTCGCCATGGTCCCGGTCGTGCAGCGCCAGTGGGCGGCGGGTAACCCCCGCGCCAGGCTGCGCGACCCGATCACCGTCGAGGACGTGTTCGCGTCGCCCGTGATCGCCGACCCCGTCCACCTGCTGCACTGCTGCCTGGTGACCGATGGCGGTGGCGCCCTGGTGCTGACCTCGGCCGAGCGGGCCCGCGACCTCGGCTCCGCGTCGCCGCCGGTCTACGTGCTGGGCGCGGGGGAGTCGAGCGAGTCCTCGGTCGTCTCCGGGCTGCGCGACCTGACGTCGTCCCGCGCCATCGAGATGGGCGGGGCGGCCGCCATGCGGCAGGCCGGGATCTCGCACGACGACGTGGACCATCTGATGATCTACGACGCGTTCGCGCACGTTCCGGTGTACGGACTGGAAGACCTCGGTTTCGTGAAGCGGGGCGAGGCGCCGGCGTTCATCGCCGAGGGGAACACCGCGCCCGGTGGGTCGCTGCCGATGAACACCAACGGCGGCGGGCTCTCCTACACCCACACCGGCATGTACGGCATGTTCGCGATCCAGGAGTCGGTGCGCCAGGTCCGCGGAACGGCGGCGGCGCAGGTCCCCGGGGTCGATGTCAGCCTCGCCACCGGGGTCGGCGGCATGTTCATGAGCTCGGGCACGCTGGTCCTGGGCAGCGGTCGTACGCTCTGATCTGCGGCTCGGGCACGCTGGTTTTGGGCGGCGGCTGCATGCTCTGATCTGCGGTGCATGAGTTCGGGCAGGCTGGTTTTGGGCGGCGGCTGCATGCTCTGATCTGCGGTGCATGAGTTCGGGCACGCTGGTCCTGGGCGGCGATCGCATGCTCTGAGCGGTGGCGCGTGCGGAAACGGCGGGGGCGGGCACCGAACGGTGCCCGCCCCCCCCCGGTCCGCAAAGGGCCCCGCCGGGTAAGCCACCGGAGCCAAAATTTGAAGAGCCGGACCCCCGGCGCGGGCGACCACCG
>NZ_JBEOZN010000160.1:0-20738 GCF_040298085.1 Streptosporangium sp. NPDC001681
GCTGCCTCCCACTTCACACGACCCGCTACGACAGGTCGTCGGCGAAGGTCTTCCACCTCCGCACGGTCAAACAGCGCCTCGTGGCGCACGCCGCGCCGCTTCCGGTGCTCGGGCCTTGGCGGCCCTGCGCTCCGGGTCGACTTGCCACCGGATGACGTGGTAGCTGACCTCTGCGAGTGCGGGACATGCACGGGATGATCTTGCAAGGGGTGCGGACTACGCGGGGCGTTCGTGCAGATCACACCGCATGCGCCAGCCATACGACCGCCACTCTCCTAACGCGGGTGTCTCAGGATCAGACGTTTCCTCATAAGGTGGGGTGCCGTGCAGCGACTCGCGCTCTTCGACCTGGACAACACACTCGTCAATCTGGACGAGGCTTTCCAGGTATGGGCCGAGGAGTTCGCCGGGGAACACGCCTTGGGGCACGAGGCGGCTGACTGGTTGCTCTTTCTCGATCGATCCGGCTACCCGCACCGTGAGGTCTTCTTCAGCAAGATCCGCGACCGCTTCACCCTGCCCGAGTCGGTCGACGAGCTGTGGAGCCGCTACCGCCAGCGCATGCCGTACCTCGTTCACTGTCGACCCGAGGTGATGAACGGGCTATCTCGACTCCGCGCGTCCGGCTGGAAGGTAGCGATTGTCACCAACGGCACCGCGGACAACCAACTCGGCAAGATCCAGCGGACGGGACTGGCCGAGGCCGTCGACGCTTACGCGCTCTCAGGAGTCGAAGGCATCCGTAAGCCCGACATCGGCCTGTTCGAGGTCGCGGCCAAGCGCTGTGGCGCGGTTCTCGCCGATGGGGGATGGATGGTCGGTGACCACCTCGTTGCCGACATCGGCGGAGGACGTGCAGCCGGTCTGCATACGATCTGGGTCGACCGAGGCACGTGGCCCGACCACGATCACGACGCTGATCATGTTGTTACTGACGTGCTCCAGGCCCTGGAGATCCTGCACGCCGCGCAATGATCAGGCGCCCTCGACAAGCCCTCGAGGGGAGTACCGTACAGCAGCCCGTACAGCAACACCGTCTTACACGATCACACGTCACCGACCCGCATCTACTGTCTGAGCAGGGCATCAGTCTGCCGACCTGGGGAGCGCCCTTCCCTACGGATTAGAGGGTTACCCGGACCAAGGGGTAGGACCCTGCTTCAGGACGTGGACCTCGGTTTTCTCTGTGGTGGCCCACATCTCGACGCGGTATTCGAAGTGGTCGCCTGGCTCGTCGTCGTCCGTGTCCGGGTGGACGAACTGTGTTGGCATGTATGAGATCCGTGTCCGGTACGTGTGCGGGGGCAGGACGAGCACATCTTCGGTTCCCGGCTCCTGGTCGCAGCCATAGATGCTGAGCCGCCCTGTCGGCAGGGCGAGATCGGCCTCCACCACGTGATCGGCCTCGTCGAGGAACTCTGCCGGCGGAGGCGATGCCTGCACGCGGAGCGTCATCGGGACCCAGCCTTGTCGGGCCGTGCCCACGGCGATCGAGGTGGGCTCAACTCCGATCCTCATCAGTTCTGAGGCTTCTTCGGCCCAGGGCTGCCCGTCGATGTCACCGTTCCTGACGGCGTCCCAGTACGTTTCTTCATCTCGAAGGTAGAACTGGAAGTGGCCGGCGTAGAGAAAGAAACGCTGGACCTCGGCCGGGGACGAGTGCATAGCCCGCAACGGTACTGGGTCAGCGAGATCTTGCTAACGCCATTGCTAACAACATCCCTGGACGCCGGTGGACATCCCTAGAAGATGATCACAGGGAGAGTGTCTCTGAGCAGGTGTTTCTGTCACTGGTGGACGTCGGTGGACGTTCTCGAACTGGCTACGGATCAGAAGGTTGGGGTTTCGAGTACCTCCGGCCGCACAGCAGGTCAAAGGCCCTTCAGGATCATCCTGGAGGGCCTTTTTCGTGCCCGTACAGCAGCGATATACAGCAACGTGGGCTCACGCAGGCGACCTCCTACGGACAGCACGCGTCAAGACCGGGGCTGCGCAGTCGAAGCGAGAACGACGAACATCAAGGGCTGACACCCCAGCTCTCTGGAGTCGGCGGCCCTGCTCAGACGCCGCCGAGGTCACCCCGGAGCCGGCGAACCCACTCTGTGGGGAAGACCTGCTCAAGCCGCTCTCTGCTGATCTCCAACATCCCCTTCTTCGCCAGGGGAAGGAGGGCGCCGTTCTGGGCCGCCGTGTGATCTTCGAGAGCCGGGCAGATCAGGACGGCGAGAATCCGACATGTCCGTTGCACCTCCTCGACCCCGGTGGCATGGACCCATGCTCTTGATGGGGCCCCACGCCGTCTGTACGGCAAGTGAGGTGCCCAGCAGATTCCGGACAGTTGGCTACATAAGCTGACAGAAGTCTGGAAGAGGTAGGTACGTGACGACAGCGTTGGCCATAACTCTCCCCGCAGGTGCACGTGGATGTAGAACGTTAGGGCATGCCGCCGACAACATCGATATGGGCGCCGACCCTCGGTGGTGCCAGGGGTGGCGAACTATCCCACAGCACACCGTCATAGTGGAGTGATGGATCTTTCCGAGGTGGAGCACAAGCGCTTGACCGCAGTCACTGCGGCTCGGTTTACCCATGAATCCGAGATCCCCGAGATCCTCCATGTATGGCTTCACCTGGAGACAGCGATCGTCCGAGTTCATGTCGGCCCTGACTGGACGTTCCGGATCACACCAGATGAGCTAGAGGAAAGTTACGTGATGGAGGAGCTCGGCAGTCGTGTCGATGTCATTTCCGCTCCCCGCGAGGTCCCCTTCGTGCGGCACATCGGTGAACGCCTTGGTCGAGTGACCGAGAGATTCGACGACGAGGACCCTGCTCAGTGCATGGGGGCGGAGTCCGTCTTCGAGACGGGAAGCGTACTCGCGTGGAGTTTCGGCGGCGATCTCCATATGGCCGACCGATGAGCCGGCAGAAAACCGAGCCCACTGACTCGGTGCTCCCTGCTGAAGCAGCCGCTCAAGCTTTCGGCGACGGCCCCACCTCGGCTGGATCACTGTGCAACGACTCGCGCTCTTCGACCTGGACAAGGCGTTCCAGACATGGGCCAGGGAGTTCACCGACGAGCACGACCTTGGGCGCGAAGCGGCTGACTGGCTGCTCGCCCTGGACCGAGCCGGCTACCCACATCGTGAAGTCTTCTTCGCCAAGGTCCGCGACCACTTCGCCTTGCCCAATCGGCCGATGAACTGTGGAGCCGCTACCGCCGGCGCATGCCATACCTCGTCCGCTGCCGTCCCGCAGTGATGGACGCTTTGTCCCAGCTTCGCACGTCGGGCTGGAAGGTGGCCATCATCACCAACGGCACAGCGGACAACCAACTCGGCAAGATCCAGCAGACGGGACTGGCCGAGGCCGTCGACGCCTATGCGCTCTCCGGACTTGAAGGCATCCGCAAGCCCGACATCGGCCTGTTCGAGATCGCCGCCAAGCGGTGCGGCATGACCCTTGCCGATGGGGGATGGATGGTCGGTGACCACCCCGTTGCCGACATCGGTGGGGGACGGGCCGCCGGCCTTCGTACCATCTGGATCGACCGAGGGACATGGCCGGACCAGGAGCATCAGGCGGACCACATCGTTATGGACGTACTTCAGGTGATGGAGATTCTCTTTGCGGGCCGGTGATCGGTTCCAAGGCCAAGGGGGGCGCGAGCCCCGGATCTTGCTAACGCGGATGCTAACAATAGGTCTGGACGGTCCTGGACAACCATGGACTGAGGAACCTCGCAGGCCCCCGTCCCACCAGGCTCGGAAGACAGCGATGGACGGTCTTGGACGATCGTTTTCTAACTCGTAATGAAGTGCTTTGGCGTAGGTGTTGCCCCGTGCCGTGTGAAATCTGTGTCGTTGTGCTCCTAACGCGTCGGCGTGAAGGACGAGACGACCAACCAGACGGCGGTGGCCGCGATCACGACCGCGACGGCGAGGTTCTTCGCCTGTCCGGGAATCACGTCCTTCGATTGTCCGCGGATCATGTGCCGCGCCAGACGGACGGTTCCAGCCCAGGAGATCCGCTGCCGGGGGCTCCAGACAGCCGACGCGACGAGGAGGGCCGCGAGAAGCAGGTGCCACCGTACCGAATCGATGAGAGATGTCTGGAAGTCGTCGTCGTACCAGCGGACGTACGCCACGACGTCGAGTAGTGGGAAGAGGAGAAGAACCGCCGCGACTGCGGTGCCGGCTGACCGCTTCCACCAGGCGGAAACCGCTGCCGCCAACGCGACGAGAACGACCGGCAGGCCGATCCTGTCGGCATCGCAGGACCACCATGAGAGGTCGTCCCAGAACGACTCCGGAGCCTCGATGCGGACGTAGCCGACCGCGTAGGACCTGTCGAACGTGATGACCGTGAAGCGGTGGAATGCCGCCGTCCACGCCGCGGCGCCGACGGCGCCCGCCCACAGGATGATCCCGTGCCATCTTGGGTGCAGCGGTCTCCGGTGCAGCGGTGACCGGGCTGCCAGGAGCAGTGCCCCCGCGGCCACCGAATAGCAGACGATCAAGGGCCAGGGCGGCACGGCCACACGCTCCTGCCCGGTGCACGGGTCGAGGCCCGGCAGGAGAAACGCGATGAAGAGTCCGAACGCGAGCACGGCGCCGACCGCTGTGACCGCCGTGAGCGTGGCCCGACGTGACTCGCGCAGGAGAAGACCGGCCACGACGACCGGTAGCAGGAGAGCACCCCAGAACAGCAGCTCTCCCGGCACGCTCACCAGCGCGTAAGGACCCCCCGGCGGGTAGAAGGTGGAACCCGTCGCGGAACAGAACCAGCCGACGCCCTGCCTGCCGACTCCGAAAGTCGTCAGGATCACCGGCCCTGACACCGCCAGGACCACACCGAAGCGCAGCACCGCCGCCATCGGAGATCGCACTTCTGATCCGGGTTCCCGTGTCACGGCACCCTCCTCCGGAAAAGATCAACTCGGGTGAGGGTAGCGGGAGGTCGCTTTCTGCGGCAGTGCCAGCCGATCGCCGACAAGGTTTACGGTGCTCGCGCGATCCGCCGCTACCCGCGCCGCCGACGGATTACCGCCGCCAGATCCTGCTCATCGCCACCCTGGACTGGCTCTCGCATGAGTGAGGGATGGTGGCTGGCCAATGGGCTCGTCGAGCCTGCCGTATTTCGACGGCGCGGGGCGGCATACGCGGGTGTCGAGCATGGAAGAGGTGATTATGCCGCGAGCCGTCGATCATGAAACTGTCGTATTCGTCTGTTTAGGTGATCGGAGAAAGAACCGAACCTATCCGAGACGATGTGCTTTTTCAGGGCCGAGAAGGTGATTTTCATGGGAAAACTCCTGGCCAGCGCGGTGCATAAGGTGAGTGGATCCTTCTATCTGCTCGACAAGGGGATCGTTGAAGGAGAATATCCAGATGGGCCCGTTTCGTGGGGCTACGAGGTCAATCCTCCGGGACAGGACTGGCTCGAAGTGGGCTCCAACAGTGTCCTCTTCGAGGGCAGGCGGTGGGGCACAGGTTATGTACGCCTCGAACTGTGGAGTGGGCCGCCCTCTGTCGACGAGTCCTGGCACCGATCATGGGAGGGTGAATTCTCCTCACCCTCGGGCATTATCTGTCCTTGGGAGGCTGAAGAGGGGATGCTCGATGACTACCGCGCCTTCGATCTGGGCCGGCAGGAGACGACGTGGCAGGTTCGGGTGCAGGCGAAGTTCCTGAAGAACGACCAGGAGCCAGATTTTCCCGCCGATGCTTACGAAGTGGACTTCTTCAAGATGCAGTTCTGGGGACTTCCCGCGGAGTAGTGGAAGGTCCCCGAGTCTTTTCGGAGGGCCTTACGCTGTCTACGGCAACATGATCAGATGCTTCCGTCCAGCCGCGGTGCACGGCTGCGCTAATGTCCCGCCATGACCGCAGCCGACGATCTCCTCCATCGAATCGAGACCACTCCGAAGCTGGCCGCCCTGCTGGTCTGGCCTGGTGACTTCGACATCGAGCGGCGTGACCCTGTCGAGGAACTGAGACTGCCCTCCGGACTGCCCCTGACGCCGATCGCCGGGGACGGTGGCGGCGGCACCTACTTCCTGTGTGGAACGCCCGGCACCACGCGTCCAGTTCTGTACGCCGATTCCGAGGGCCAGGCCACTGTGATGGCTGCCGACCTGGTGGAGGCACTCACTCTGGTCGCCGCTCATCCCTACTGGCGCGACCTGCTTCACGGCCATTCAGTCGAGGAACTGGAAGAGGAACTGCGTGACGGCCATCCCGACTATCCCGCCGCCCGCATCGAGCTCTTCAGCCTGCTCGGCGTTATTCCGCCTACAGTCGAGGAGGCGGTCACACGCCTACGCGCCTCAGCCTCCCGTACCGTTCCCGACTTTCTGCCCGTCGCTCTCCTGGCGGAGGGCGAGTGCGCCTATGAACCTTTGTGATCTCATGGCGGCTGGCAACCAAAGCACGCCAGCCGTACAGCAGTGCCGTACAGCAACCTCGCCTTACACGGTCGCACACCACCAACCCGCAGCCACCACCTGAGCAGGGCGAGACTCCGCTGACGAGGCATCCGCCCTTCCCTACGGATCAGAAGGTTGGGGTTTCGAGTACCTCCGGCCGCACACATGCAAGAAGGCCCCTGAACAGGCATTACGCCCTCAGAGGCCTTCTTGGTTTCTTGATCGTTTGAGCTTCTTGCTAACACCCTTGCTAACAGGAGGTTCTACTGCTCTCCGATCTCTCACACGGAGTGGGCGCGCCGCCATAGATCGGTCAGGCCGTGTCCATCCGCTCACGGATGTCGATAAGTCTTGTACTTCCCAGTGAGCGAGGATGCGGCGGCCTCCGCGACGTCTTCCCGGGATCCTGCGGCGCAGGTGGTGAGGAAGGCGTGCACGGGCTGCCCCTGCCAACCCGCCGCCGCTACGGCAGGCCAGAAACGGAGTCCGTCCTCAGGTAGCCGAGGAGCCAGAAAATCGAGGATTCGTCCGATGGTCTTGTCGTCGGGAACCATGTGCAGCATCGCCATCGCACGGAAAGCCCCGTCGATGAGCCGGTCGTTGCCGGTGTTGAGGCACCAAAGAATTGGGGTGGAGTCGTCCTCCTGGTCCAACCGAACGAGCGCATCCCCGATCGCTGTATGGACCATGGTGGCCTTGAAGGGGTGACGTGCGAGTTTGTAGAGGTACGGCACCGACGCCCGATGGTCGCAGGCACCGAGCGCCATCACCAGGTGGTAGAGGGTCTCCCAAGCCTGAGGACCCCCGGTTTCGCGTCGCAGCGCTTCCAGCAACGCCGGCCCCGCCGCTGGATCGGCGAGTTTTCGCAGCCGCTTGGCTCCCGACTGCCGGCGAGTTGCCGCGCGATCGGCAAGTCGTCCGATCGCCTCACCAAAGGTGAGCACCACTGATTCTCCTTCACCAGCCGGTCAGCCAGCAGATTCGTTATTCGCCCCTGTATGTCCCACTTGAGCTTGACGCAGAGGGATGGGCGCCAGGTAACACCTGCTCTTCTGCCTCATCCAGCCAGCGCCGATACCAACGGGCGAACCCGAGCGGCTTTCCGTCGTCGTCACAGAGCGGTCGGAATCCCTCGTCGTCAGCGGTGTCGTCCGCCCACATCTGGCCCCGTGCCGGGCCACTGATTACCAGGGCCTCCCGTAACGCACAGCCAAGGTGACACAGATACAGCAGCCCGATCGAATGCCGAGGGTCGTAGACGACCGCGTCGTGCCGCTCCCAGTACGCATCCTCAGCCGCGTTGAACTCCTCGGTGGAATCGAAATCTTCCTCATCAGGCGGCGCGGGCATACCGTCGGCCGGGTTGAACGCCTCGACATGAGGAAACGGCTGGTCCGGCATGTCCAGGTCGGTGAGGTCGGCGCCATCGCCCTCCCACTGCCACCGTCCGTTCACGCGACGCAGGGAAAAGAGGCCGTAGGCGGGGCCTGCCCCACCGCGCCCCGCCTGCAGCAGGAAGGACCGGTACTCGCCAGGCAGTTCTATCCGAAGCTGTGCCTCCACGTCGGCCAGGGCGTCGGCTTCCAGCGGAGGTTCAAGCGTCCAGCCGTGGCTCCCAGCGCCGAACACCGTATCGACACCGGATGCGGCGGCCAGCCGCGAAAGCCGTTCGCGTACATCTGCCCAGTCGGCATGCGTCACGTCCGGCACGATACAAGCATGAGCGGCCCGCACACAGCAGTGCGGCGATCGCAACGGATCCGGTCGCAGGCCGGGGGATGGGATACTCGCCGAGTGCCGCCAGAGGAGAGTGAAACGTGTGACCGAGATCCGTATCCTCTCGTTCGCAGCTTGGCGAGGAGGCCACTATGTCGGCCTGGCGGAGGTCATTGCTTCTCTTGGTGCCTTGATCGAGGGCCATCGCTGGCAATTGATCATCGACTGGCTCGTCTCTCCGGAGACTGAAGCGATCACCGAGGCCACGGCGAACTCATTGGTGACCACGAGGCATCTCATCGACCTGTTCAGCGGGGACGGTCAGCTCATCGATGGAGAGCTGGTGGGCTACGCCGACAGTTCGTCGGCGCCGGAGGTGAGGATCCGAGCGTTCGACAGCAGCTACTGGCACGTGCAGGCAGACAGCCCTGAGCTGTTGGAAAAGATCATCATGCTCTATCCCGACGCGCACGAGCTTCCCGAATGGTGAGTCCGCGAGACTCACCACGAAAGCCTCCCTTCGATCGGGCGCACGGCGGCGCTTGATCAAGAAGACAAGGTCGGGCCATGGCGGGACCGAGTAGGTGTGCTTCCGCTGTCAGGCGCTAGATTCAGATCGAGATTCTGAGGAGGGTTAGTGGCCAAGCGCGTCAACGTCGACGGGCCAGGAGACGACCCGGACGAGTACTGGTTCGAGTGCGAGGACTGCGAGGGCACGGGGACCGTAAACGTCCCAGACGGACTCGATGAGTCCACCAGCGCCAGCGCCGAGTGTTCCGGCTGCGGGGGCCTGGGTTTCTACGAGGGCGACGCTGACGATGTCAACGACTGAGGACCAGATGCTTTGGCGGGTGCTGTACGAGCACGGAAAGGCGTAGCGCCGCGCTACTCCGACGCTACCCATCGTGAGGTCTTCTTCAGCAAGGTCCGGGATCGTTTCGCTCTACCCGAGCTGGTCAACAAGTTGTGGAGCCGCTATCGCCAGCGCATGCCTTATCTCGTTCGCTGTCGGCCCGAGGTGATGGACGGGCTGTCTCGACTCCGCGCGTCGGGCTGGAAGGTGGCGATCGTCACCAACGGCACTGCGGACAACCAGCTTGGCAAGATCCAGCGGACGGGACTGGCCGAGGCCGTCGACGCCTATGCGCTCTCTGGGCTCCAAGGCATCCGTAAGCCCGATGTGGGCCTGTTCGAGATTGCCGCAAAGCGGTGCGGCATGGCCCTGGCCGACGGGGGATGGATGGTGGGCGATCACCTGATCGCCGACATCGGCGCCGGGGGGCTGCCGGCCTTCGTGCGGTCTGGATTGACCAGGGGACGTGGCAGGACCAGGAGCACGAGGCGGACCATGTGGTTACGGACGTGCTCCAGGTGATGGAGATCCTGTGGAAGAGCAGGTGACCGAGCGGTTCAAACCCGCTCACCGATGCGCCACAAGCGCCTGACGAAGGCTCGCCACCGGACTGCGGTCTCTTCACGATGACGGGTATGGGGAAGTCTCAGAAGCGGCGCCAGCCCGCCAAGCCCGATCCCGCGAAGCCGAGCGCCGAGGAGCTTGAGGTCCGCCGAAAGCAAGGGAAAATCGACGCCCAGCGAGCCGCGGCCAAGAAAGAGGGGAAGACGCTGAAGGTCACCCAGGAGGAGCGAGCACTCCGGGCGCAGCAAGGAAAGTTCATGCGCATCAGGGCCAACACCTCCGGCACCCCCGAGTACCAGAACCGCCAGCGCCAGCGCGAGGCCGCCAAGACCGATGAGGCGATCTGGGAGAGCGCGCACGCCCCCGAGACCTACGACTCTGAAGATTGATGATCTTGCTAACGCCAGTGCTAACAACAGGTCTGGACGGACCTGGATGACCGTGGACCGAGGGACCCCGTAGAGCCTGCCCGAGCAGGCTCGGAAGACGGCGGTGGACGGTCCTGGACGATCGTGTTCTAACTCGTAATGAGGTGATCAGTTACCGATATTTCGGGTCGGTCGACGGGGGCGTTACCTTGGGCAGGTGGTGTTTATGAACGTCCACCGACCGAAGGTCGACGAGCCTTATCCGTGTCCGTGCTGTGGGTTCCTCACGCTTGAGGAGCGGGGTATGTACGAGATCTGCCCGGTGTGCTTCTGGGAGGACGATGGCCAGGACGATCATGACGCCGACGCGGTGCGAGGTGGTCCCAACTACGAGCTGAGCCTCACACAGGGGCGGCGCAACTTCGCCGAGTTCGGTGCGAGCCGCCGACAGGACATCGGGGCGGTTCGTGATCCCCTCCCATATGAGTACCCGATCAGGTGATCTTGCTAATGCAGGTGCTAACAACAGGCCTGGACGGACCTGGACGACCATGGACTGAGGAACCCTGCAAAGCCCGCTCCACCAGGTCCGGAAGGCAGCCGTGGACGATCCTGGACGATCGTGTTCTAACTCGTAATGAAGGTGTCGCAGGTCAAGCGGGGCCAGAGTTGGAAAGGCCGGACTGCCGGGAGACCTCCCGATGCAGATCGAGCAACTCCGTCAAGGGAGCAGGACGCCGATCGGTGGCATCGATGTCGTGCTGGGCTTCGGCCGACCACAGGGGCGGCGCGAACGAAACGCCCTGATCGAGAGGGAGGGAAGCCGTCTCCTCCTGCCAGCCTGACCAGCGGAAACTCTCATAGAAGCCAGTCAGCCGGCCGGACAGCAGCCAACAGAGCCAGCTTCCATAACCCAGCTCCAAGGATTCCCACTCCAGGCAGTCCGGAGCGAAATAGAGCACATGACCGGGCTCACCCGGCAGCGAACCGGCAGCGGCGACACCGCCTTTGATCGCGAAGACACCACCGAGCACGTCATAGGCGACGATCAGCAGAGACGGCGCCGTGTACGCGGAAGTGGTCTCAGGCAGGGCGTTCGCCCGCAGCAGGTCAGGCATGCCGGGCAAGCCCGAAGAGCCTCCCAGCACGCGCACCCACCCGTGGTCGATCAGCAGGCCACCGGAGTGCAGGGCCATGGCCCCCAGCCATGACCGCGCCGATACCTGCAGTTCATGCAGGCACGTACGGCCCCGCCCGACCTCCCCCGATGGCAGCATCCTTGTGGTCACGTCGCTGGTGGCGACTTCCTCCAGGAGCGCCGGCCACGCCGGATCGTCAACGGCGACGAGTTCTTCCACGGTTCGCACCCTGGCATGGTGGCACGAAGAATCTGGGTGGGGCGAGGTCGGTACAGCAGCGCCGTACAGCAACCTCGCCTTACACGGTCGCACACCACCAACCAGCAGCCACCACCTGAGCAGGGCGAGACTCCGCTGACGAGGCATCCGCCCTTCCCTGCAGATCAGAAGGTTGGGGTTTCGAGTACCTCCGGCTGCACAGCAGCAAGAAGGCCCCTGAACAGGCGTTACGCCGTCAGGGGCCTTCTTCGGTTCTTGATCGTCGGAGCTTCTTGCTAACACCCTTGCTAACAGGGGCTCTTGGTTGGCTCCCACTGCTCGCCGACGGTGTTGGCGGAGCTGTCGGTCACGGAGGCTTCCATCGTTCGGATCATGTGGGTGCAGACATGGGCGTGACGGATGAGTTGGTCTAGGTAGGTCCGGTTTTGCCGAACATGCCTGGATGATCGCTGAGCCTTTTCCAACCTTCCACGTCACAAACAGCGCTCCCTGCCCCGCCGGCTACGGCGTGGCAGCCTACGAAACGCGTAGGTGTCAGGGCTCAGCTGCGAGCGAGTCCTGGTGCGGCTTGAGCCTGACGTCGACCCGAGAGAGGGGCAGATCCCGGCTCAAGCCGCCGCGCAGGAGCGGAATCCACGTGGGAGGCGCGTGACGGCGGGGTCGGTCAGGGTGAACGCGACCGGGGTACCCGGTGCGCCCCGACCGAAGCGGATGGCGTTTGGTCTTCATCCCGCAAGGTGGCCTGTGCTTCTTCGCACACGCGACTCAGCTTTCGAATTGACCAAAAAAGGAACCTGGAATGGAGGGGGGCAGCACCTGGGGCCACGTTAGTGCGCTCGCGCACGCCCTTGCGCCGCGCGTTGTCCCGTTGCGGGATCGTCAATCGGTCCGGGTGCGGAGGCTCCGCGCCAGGGCGGGGATCATCACCGCCGCAGGGACGAGATGTAGCCCGAGGAGGGCGATGATGGTGGCGGTGTTTGCCCCGACGAGGAAGGGCGGGACCAGTGAGATCGCGGTCAGCGACACTGCCGTCCACACGAATCGCTTGGCGGGGTGAGCGCTCCAACGAAGAAGAGCGGCGGCAATGACGACGCCCACGACCGAGAAGAAGCCGGTCACCACGGCGAACCCGGGCAACGGGATCGTCTCGCCACCATCGGGGATCTCGAAGTCGACGCCGACGGCCTGGGCAAGCGCAGCGGCGAGGGTGGTGGCCACCATCGCTGCGAGCGTGGCAATGAAGCCGGTGATGGCGAGCCCGCGGAGTCGGTGGGTGTGGCTGGTCTGGCCCGATGCCGGGCCTGCGACGACCCCGGTGTCATTCATGCTGTTCATGTCGTTCCTCCGTCATTCGGTAACTGGCGTACAGGGTGTGTTGACTGGCATGTGACGGTCCTGGCCCTGGGCGTGACGATGCGCACCCTCGCCGTGCGGCGGCCGGGGTTCCGCAGGGCGCGGACGCCGGTGCCGCGGAGCCAGAACCCGGCGTCGCGTCCGAGGACCGGCCCGGGCTCGCCGTCGCGCAGCTCCAGCTGCACCCGCCCGCGGGTGACGACGCCGAACGCGTCGCACCACTCCGCCGCGACCACCGCGACACGCGCGCCACCTCGCAGCGCAAGCGTCCACACGGGACTACTCCGTGCCGTCCGCCGGCAGGCGCTCCGGCAGCCCGAGCCGCGGGAACTGGTCGTTGTGGAACGTGACGATCTCGGTGATCGCCCCGCCGGTGACGCGCAGGACGTCGATCGTCAGCGGCAGGTACGCACCCTCCGGCTTCCGCCAGAGATAGAAGGCGACGGCGGGCTGCCGGTTCACGGAGGTGAGGACGGCGCGCAGGTGCTTCATGCCCTCGAAGCCGCTCTCGACCCAGTCGTTCACCACCGTGTCGCGGCCGACGTACAGGCCCGGCGTGGGCGGCATCGAGCAGCGGACGTCGTCCCGCAGCAGTGCGGCGAGCCCGTCGACGTCCGTGGCCACGCTGGCGTCGGTATAGCGGCGCACCAGCTCGCGCGTCCCGGCGTCCTCCTCGCCGCCGGTCCAGTCCTGCCGCTCGGCGGGCAGGTGCTCCCGCATGCCGGCACGGGCCCGCTGCAGCGCGCTGTTCACGGAGTTGACGGAGTCCCCGAGGAGCTCCGCGACGTCCTTCGCCGGCCAGCCGAGCACGTCCCGCAGGATCAGCACGGCCCGCGGGCGCGGCGCGAGGTGCTGGACTGCGACCAGGTACGCCAGCTCGATCGTCTCCCGCGCGACGGCGACGGTCTCCGGCTCGTCCGCGTCGCCCGCGGGTAGCTCGTCGAGCAGCCGGTCCGGGTAGGGCTGCAGCCACAGCACCTCGCCGCCGGTCGCAGGCTCCGGGCGGCACTTGGCGAGCAGGTCCAGGCAGGCGTTGGTGGCGATCCGGTACAGCCAGGCCCGGAACGTCGACCGCCCCTCGAAGGTCTCCCGCCGCCGCCAGGCACGGAGGAACGTCTCCTGCACGGTGTCCTCGGCGTCCTCGAACGACCCGAGCATCCGGTAGCAGTGCACGTGCAGCTCCCGCCGGTGCCGCTCCGCCAGCCCCGAGAACGTCGGCTCGTCGACCTCGTCCAGACCGCTCACGCCCAGCTCCTCCAGCCGCGTGTCCGCACTCATCACGTCATCCTTCCGCCTCGTCGTGTCCCGTCGTAGGTGTGACGGGTGCGGGCGCGACAACTCATCACCAGGGTCGGTCGGCATGGCTGATCCAGTGACGGATCCGGTGGCGGAGCACGACGCACGGTACGGCGAGGAGGGCGCGGGTCCGCCGGAGTGGGCGCGGGTGCGCGACCGCCTGGCGCGTGCCGGGGTCGCCTGGTTCACGACGACGCGGCGGGCATGGACGCACAGGCACGGCACGAGGTCCACCGAAAAGGATGGGCTTGATCGAGGAGTGATCCTCGGCGCTCAGGACCAACTCTTGGGCCTTCTGCCAGATACGGAGGACTGTGCTCTTTGCGAGCACGTCCCCGCGCGTCCCGTAGAACAGGCGTCCTCCAGGGCCGGCGCCCCGCGCGATGGCAATACATGCTTTCGGCGAACCCGGTAACGGCTCTGCCGTGCCCCGGTACGGCTCCACCGTGCTCAGGCAGATGAGAAAGCGGTCCGTACTTTTTGGAGCGGTGCGAAGGGTGCCAGTGGCGCGAACCAAGAATTCGCAAAGCAGGATGATCAGGTTTTCAAGGAGTCTGGAAACACCTCACGGAGTGGCACCGTACAAACCGGGGCACGTCAGCACAGGGGAAACAATGCTGTCGGCCGGAGCAACGTGGCCACCTTCCGTCAGACGGTCCGGCGTCCGCTGTCAGCGATCCTCAAACGTCCATGATCTTCAGAAAGGCATCGCTCATGCAAATCGAAAAGGCCAAAATCGTTGAGCTCCTCCGGTCCCGTGGCGACAACGCCCTGGCGCAGCAAGCCGACAAGAGCCTGCCCCCGCAGATCGATACCGACCAGCACGCGGAACAGCTGTCCAAGCTCGGTTTGAACCCTCAAGACCTTCTCGGCAAACTTGGTGGCCTCGGCGGCCTCGGTCACTAACCCTGGAGCTAGGGGCACGGGGCAACTCGATAGCATGATCGCTCCCCAATGTGACCCCAAGCCAACCCGATACGCTTCTGGTCTTCGGGCCAACGCCTGGTCAACAGCATGACGTGAGGGTGTTGGATCTTCCCCTATGGATCAGAAGGTCGGGGTTTCGAGTACCTCCGGCCGCACACATGCAAGAAGGCCCCTGAACAGGCGTTACGCCGTCAGGGGCCTTCCTTGGTTCTTGGGCGTCTGAGGGTCTTGCTAACCCCCTGCTGACAGGGTGGCTCCCGGTTGCCCCCCTGCCCACCGATGGCCTTGGCGCAGACATCAGCCGCAGAGGCCTCCGCCGTCCTGATCGCGTGGACGTAGACGGCAAGTTCGCTGAGTGAACACAGGGACGTCCGGCTCCCTGCCACCGTTCGTTGACCGAAGTCCTGTGCGGGACGCACTCAGTAGCTCTTCCGGGCACTTCGTTCCTTCATCGACCGAGGCCGGCGACTTGTCAGGGGCAGCGAGCCAGAGCTTGTCGAAGAAAATGCCCTGTAATATTCGCTTGGCACTTCATACTGAGTGTTGTTAGACGTGAAGATGCCCCCGACCGGTGATCAGCCTTTGCCGGGGGCACCTCCGCTGGAGCCGGGCCCTGATAGGCGTTTGCCTATCGGGGCCGGCTTCCGTTCACCAGACAGTCCACCGCGATCAGCATCGCCCTTAAGAGCAATGCCGTCGATTCGGACAGGACCGGCCGATCTCTTCTGCGCCGTCGGTGCGCACTCATCGTGCTCCAATCTCTTCGGCCTGTGAGTCATGGTCGGGATCGACCATTGGCCGGAGTTCGGTCGATCCCCGGGGGAACGACCGAGCGAGCTGGCATCGTGAGTCAAGGCGTAGAAGCGACGGATCTGATTGTGCCTTATGGGGAAGGGGGGATTTGCACTTGTTCGCTAATTCGACGAACGACAACGCATACCCCGGAAGGTCAGGAGTTTCGGTTCTCGCGGCCGTGCAGTTCAAAGGCCCCGCTCATCCAAACGGGACCTTCAGCTAACCGGTGTCTCAAGCTACCTTTCGACCATTTTGGCGAAGACATCGGCGGCCGAGGTCTCTGCCGCCCGGATCACGTGGGCGTAGACACGGAGCGTGATGGACGGGTCGGCGTGACCGAGTCGGGCCGCGACGACGTGGACGGGGACGCCGGCCAAGAGGGGCGTCGTCGCGTGGATGTGCCGGAGATCGTGCAAACGGGCGTGCGGGAGCGGTTCCTCGGGCTCCTTCGCCGGGTTGTTGTAGCGGCGGATCATGGTCGCGGTGAGCAAGCTGACCGTGTCGGGATGGATCGGCTCACCCCAGCCGGTCGTGAACACGTGGTCATCCGTTCCTCGCCACTCTTGCCCGGCCGCCGGCTTGTCGGCAGCCTGCTTGCTCCGCTGCGCCTTCAGGACCCTGATCGTTCCGTCGTCGAGGCTGACGATGCGCTTCCGGCCGCTCTTGGTGGTTCCCTCGATGCGTTCGCCGTCTCCGTTCCCGGCTCTCGCCAGTAGATCGACTTGGGCGACGGTAGCGGACAGGCGTCATGATTCCGGAAGAGCGGTGACAGCGGTACCGACAGTAACGCCCCCACTCGCGAGCACACTCATGCCGCCGTCCACACTCCGCTGACCACGGTTCTCGACATCCGAGCTGCGCGATCGGCCCACCTGAAAATCGGAGGGTCATGCCGCCGGTGGCGCTGAGGTGGGGCCTGCTCACCTCGCCTGCCGTTTCTTCCTGGCGTTCTCACGGGTTTGTCCTGGATCCGCCGATGTTCCCGGAGCACCGGGGCGCATGGTCCGGGCAACGGAAGAGAGCCCTCCGTCTCGGTCATCCTCGCGGCGGATGCCGGGAAGCGTCGTCTCACAGGACTCTGGGGCGCATGAACGACGATGTCTACCTGGATAACGACTGGCGTGCCCTGTACGAGAACACCCTCCGTCACGGAGGTGGGAACACCGGGCTGGTCGATGAGCTGCGACGGTGGCTGGGCGAGCATCCGGCGCACGTGGCGGAAGTACAGGAGGCGGGCCGACCGGAAAGTCACCTGATCCCCCTGGGGGCACCTCCCGAGTGGGGCTACAGCCCGCTGGTACGGCTGTACGCGGTGAGCCGCATCCTCGACCTGCTCATCCTGAACTACCAGGATCCCGCGGACGATCCGGCAGCGGCCCCGGACGAGTGGTACCCGCCGGTCGGCGTCTATCCCGCCTTCTGCGAGGCGCTGGGCGCGGACCGGATCGGCCGGCGGGGGTTCCACCCGTTCTTCCACGAGATCGTCGAGGTACGGCAGGCCAGTGACCCCGAAGAGCCGCCCTCGATCGTTGAGGAGCGCTGGCCCGGCTACATGATGGGCTCGATGCTGCTGACGCGGGCCGGGGTGGTCGTCACCGCCGGGGCGAGACATCTGGTCGCGGGGGTCGCCGACCGATCCACCCTGTACTGGACCTTCCGGCGCCGGTCACGATCCACCAACGACCCCTCGCACGGGTGGGGACACAACTCGCAGTGGGCGACCGACTTCCGCCGCGACTACCTGATCGACGGCCGGTTGCACTACAACGTGGACGAGGTCCTGGATCCGAATGACTACGAGGGGGGAGACGACGAGGAGGACCTCGACCCGGCGTCGATGATCGAGCTTGTCCGGTACCGATGCAGCACCATCGTCGATCACGGCGATGACCAGTACCCCTACAACGATCACCATGTCGAACTGGCCCCCGCGGACTGACCCGACGCAGGCATCCTGGCTCTACCGGAAGGCATGGAACCGACGAAGTGAACCCCGTCCCGGTTGCGTTCACGGAAGGGGTGCGCAGCGGTCCATACGGCAACACCGTCTTACGCGATCTGCGCAGGGCGAGACGCCGCTGACGAGGTATCCGCCCTTCCCCGCGGATCAACGGAAGTCATCCCGGAGGGCCTTTTTCATGTCCGTACAACAATGGGATCTGACGGCCGCCACTGATCGAGTGTCTTGGGTCTGCTCTGTCTGAGAGGCGCCCGCCGCGGAGGAGAGTGAAACACGTGACCGGAATCCGCATCCTCTCGTTCGTAGCTTGGCGAGGAGGCCGCTATGTCGGCCTGGCGGAGGTCCTCGCTTCCCTTGGTGCCTTGATCGAGAGCCATCGCCGGCAATTGATCATCGACTGGCTCGTCTCTCTGGAGACTGAAGCGATCGTCGAGGCCACGGCGAACTCACTGGTGACCACGAGTCATCTCATCGACCTGTTCAGCGGGGATTGTCAGCTCAACGACGGAGAGCTGGTGGGGCCGGAGGTGAGGATCCGAGTGTTCGACAGCGGCCACTGGGATGTGCGGACGGTCAGCTCTGAGCTGCTGGAAAAGATCATCATGCTCTATCCCGACGCGCACGAGCTTCCCGAGTGGTGAATCCGCGAGACTCACCGTGAAAGGTATCCCAGGAGGACCCTGGAAGGCCTTCATTGAGCGAGTCGGTGCTCCTTCGCGTGATCTGAAGATCGTCATCCGCCGGTGAAAACTGGGTGACATTTCACATCACTTGCCGGAATGCTGGGGACGGGCGATGAGTTTTGTCGGTGGTGTCGGTCAGTCTTTGCATGACCACGACTTCTTGTGAGACCCGAGGCTGAGACACCAGCCATGACCACGTCATGTCCGACAACCCCGATTGAGGTACCGTGCCCAGCCCACAGCTCGACTCACCCGCCAAGCCCGCGGCCGCCGTTTCAGGTCGCACCCCGGCCGTGATCCGGCTGCTGGTGCTCGCCACATTCGTGGTCATCCTCAACGAGACGATCATGATCAACGCGATCCCGCGGCTGATGAGCGCGCTGCACATCACCGAGCAGACCGCGCAGTGGCTCTCGACCGCCTTCATGCTGACCATGGCCGCTGTCATCCCGATCACCGGATGGTTCCTGCAGCGGGTGTCCACCCGCAGCGCGTACACCACCGCGATGGGCCTGTTCCTGCTCGGCACGGCGCTGGCCGCCGTCGCGCCGTCGTTCGAGGTGCTGCTGGGCGCCCGCATCATCCAGGCGTCCGGGACGGCTGTGATGATGCCGCTGCTGATGACCACGCTGATGCAGGTGGTGCCCGAGACAGACCGGGGCCGGGTGATGGGCAACGTCTCCCTGGCCATCTCGGTCGCGCCCGCCATGGGCCCGACGGTCTCGGGGGTGATCCTCCAATTCGGGTCCTGGCGGCTGCTGTTCGCCGTGGTGCTCCCCATCGCCGCCGTGATCACCTGGCGCGGCCTGAAGCAGCTCAAGAACGTCGGAGAGCCCCAGTTCAGCACCATCGACTGGTTGAGCGTGGTGACCGCCGCTGCCGGCTTCGGCGGCCTGGTCTACGGGCTCAGCTGGTTCGAGGGTGGTGACGTCGGCGTCGCCGCCGCGATCGTGGCGGCCGGCCTGGTGGCCATCGCCGTCTTCGTCGCCCGCCAGCTGTCGTTGCAGAAGCGCGGCGTGCCGCTGCTGGACCTGCGTACCCTGCGCCACCGCACCTACACGGTCGCACTGATCCTGATGTCGGTGGCCTTCATGGCGATGCTCGGATCGATGATCTTGCTGCCGCTGTACCTGCAGAACATCCGCGAGCTCAGCCCCCTGCAGACCGGACTCCTCGTGATGCCGGGCAGCCTCGCGATGGGGCTGCTCGGTCCGACCGTCGGCCGCCTGTTCGACCGGTTCGGCGGCCGGGTTCTGGTCATCCCCGGCGCGATCGGGATCGCGCTCGCGCTCACCGGCTTCACCCAGGTCACGATGACCATGCCGTTCTGGCAGCTCCTCGGTCTGCACGCGCTGCTGATGGTGGGGCTGGCCGCGACCTTCACCCCGGTATTCACCCTCGGGCTCGGAGCGGTTCCACCGCCGCTCTACTCCCACGCCAGCTCGATCCTGAGCACGCTGCAACAGGTCTCCGCGGCCATCGGCACCGCGCTCGTGATCACCGTGATGAGCGCGCGAGCCGATGCCCTGAGATCCGCGGGAGCCACGGAGGCGCTCGCCAACCTCGACGGCATGCGGCTGGCCTTCATCATCGGCGCGGTGCTGTCCGTGGCCGTGGTCGTCACCGCCCTGCTACTACCCGCCCGAGCGGACAGTGCCGGTGAGATCGAGGGGGCCCGGCCGATGCACCCGGCATGACGAGGGTGGAATGGGACGCTGCAACCTCCCGTATCTCGCTGAAGTCTGACGGAGAGGGGCCGGTGCAGGACCTGTCGGCCTCGGTGAGCGCCCGGCCCGTCCGTCTTCCGGGCGTCAGCACACGATGAAGATGCTCTTCCAGCCGACGGGCGTCCGCTGCTCCGCGTTGCGGTTGGACGGCAGCTCGAAGTGCATCACACCCTGCGTGTCGGGCTGGTTGTACATCCGGCCGCTCTGGCCGTCGCCGTACCACTTGTACGACCCGTGGAAGGGGATGTTGGACGGGCCGCACCGGTCGATGACCACCGACCGGCCGGTGAAGCCCGGCCCTTCATAGGCCACGTACTGTGAGGCGTAGGCGGCGCTTCCCATGACGGCGACCATGGCGGCGGAGATGACGGGGACGAGGGCGATTCGCTTCACGATGATCCTCCCGATGACCTCAATGATCTACTGAGAGTATACATACGGCTACTCTAAGTGAACGAAACATGTCGCACATGGTCTGGGCCGCTCGCCGAAAGCAGAACGCCCCGCGATGTCCGCCACGACGCTCTGCACCCCACGACGCTGGGATCGGCGGCCACGCCCGCAGTGGCGGAGCCGCTGACCGGATCCGGCGAACGCGGTGTGCTCGGCTGAACGTGCCGGTCGAGACACACCGCGGTGCCGCGACGCTAGTGCCTGGCCGGACTGAAGTACCGGCGCGGGTTGTCCACCAGCATCGTGGTCAGTTGCGTC